>VHCM01000050.1 GCA_016871685.1 Verrucomicrobiota bacterium | reverse complement strand
CCCTCACCGGCGCCAACAACGCGGACTTTTATCAATCCGTGCTGAGCGGTGCCGAATAGCTAAGCCGACGGGTCATCTGGCATCACCATCCGGGCCGTGCAACTCGGCAAAGACCATCGTTCCATTGCCGGTTTGCAGGGTGCTGGTGACCACGACCTGAGCCGTGGTGCCGATTTTCGCCGAACCATGGTTGACCACGATCAGCGTCCCATCGGAAAGATAGCCCACGGCTTGGTGATCTTCTTTTCCGGCCCGAACGAGGGGCAGCCGGATCCGCTGGCCGGGAACCACCACCGGTTTAAGCGCTTCATCGAGTTCTTGGATGCTCAAGACATCGATTCCCTGCAGCCGTGCGACACGGGCAAGCTGTTCGTCCAGCGTCATCAGGCGCGCACCAAGAAGGCGGCACATCTCGATCCAGCGCGCGTCGCTGGGAGTGTCAGGGGCACCCGCATCCTGCGTGTCATGAATGGTCACTTGGAATTCACCGGATTTCTGCATGCGATCGAGCCGCTCAAGCGCCTGCTCGGCACGCTGACGACCGCCCCCCGTGCCGGATGCCGCCGTCGTGCGGAGGGATTCCAGAACGAATCGCGGAACAATCAGGCGTCCGCGCAGGAAGCCCGAACGCAGGATGCCCTCGACCCGCCCATCGATCACCGCATCGGCATCAAGCACGAACGGTTGTCCGCTTGCAGCATCTTCACGGAAGCGCACGTAGGGGATGATGAATGCGAAGTCGTCGCGGTTTCCGCGCAATGCCAGCACGGCACCGAGAAAACCCAGGCTGGCGAAAAGCGTCACATCGAAGGCGAGGCGCATGGCCGCCACGAAATCCTCGGTACTGGTTTGCGCAGCGACGTCACTGCGGAATGGGATCTCGAGAAGCTTGGAGATCTCGACCCGCGTGAGCAGCCACGCACAAAACAAGCCGACCCCGAGGCCGAAGGTCGCCGTAGAGAAACCGCGCAGGGTGAAGCCGCGCATCAGCGATTCGATCCAGATCACCAGACCAGCGACCGCCAAGCCAGCCACCAGCCCCGTCGACAGCGGAATCTCGTACATCGTGCCGCGGGTGCTCAGCGCGATGGCGATGCCCGCAGCCTCGCAAATCAGGAGGTAGGTGAGCCGTGCAACGTTGACGGATGGAATCGAAGCCATGATGCCGACCTGTTGATCGCCGAGCGCGTGCTTGGGTGCAAGGCCGAAAGAACCGGCGGCGGCACTCATTTCACAGTTGCCGGCGGAACCCGTCTCCGAGAAAACCGGATGTGTACGCCGCACCATGAAAGCCCTCGCCCCCTGCATCCTCGTTCTCGCCGCCGCATGGTTTCTTGTGGCCGGCAGCCCGCCCGCCGAAACCCCGCCGCCCGGAGCCGCGGAAAACATCACCGCGGCGATCCCGCCGGAGCCGATGGCAAAGCCACTCAAACCACGCAAGCTGCTCGTCTTTTCCAAGACGAACGGCTTCCGTCATGCGTCGATCGCCACCGGCAGGCTTGCGCTTGCCGAGATGGGGCGCGTCACCGGTGCCTACGAGGCGGTGCTGAGCGAGGACTTGGCGGACTTCGAAGAAGATCAACTCACCAACTTCGACGCCGTCTGCTTTCTCAGCACGACACAGAACGTCTTTTCGCCGCGGGCGGCCGAGTTCAACGCAATGGACGATGCGGGTAAGAAAGCCGCGATGGAAAGGGACGCGCGGCTCAAGGCGAACCTGATGCGCTTCGTGAAATCCGGACGCGGATTCGTCGGCATCCACGCCGCCACCGACACCTGCCAAGAGTGGGCCGAATACGGCCGCATGATCAACGGGTTTTTCGATGGTCATCCATGGAACGCCGACACGATGGTGAGCATCGAGGTGGAACCCGGACAGGAGCAGCATCCGCTGGCCGCGATGTTCGAGGGACGCAATCTGGAATTTCAGGAAGAAATCTACCAATTGCGCGACCCTTACGACTCGAAGTCCGTGCACATGTTGTTGCGGCTGGATACCGCACGCACCGACATGACTCGGCCGGGCATCAAGCGCACCGACGGTGACTTCGGCGTTTCCTGGGCGCGGCACTGGGAACAAGGCCGGGTGTTCTACACATCGATCGGTCACAACCACGAGATGTACTGGCATCCGAAAGTGGTGCGCCATTATCTCGCAGGCATCCAATGGGCGCTCGGCGACTTGAACGCCGAAGTCAACGCGGGCAAATGACCGACATCACGATCGGCTGCATGTGCTTGCGCACCGACGCCTATCGTTTTTCCAGCTGGTCGAGTTCGTCGCGGAGAAAATCCATGAGCTGGCGCAGCTCATCGACGTGACCCTGCATGTCCTTCATTCGGATCCGGCCCATGCGCCCTTGCGGTGGTTCGGGCAACTCGGTGGTGAAGGCCGGTCCCTTCCCCGCTTCCGCACGGGCGAGAGCGGCAGCAGGATCGCCAGCCGATGAGGCGAGCAACTCCTGGATTCTCGCCGCGGGCAGGATGAACGAACGAGTGCGATCGGCTCGAGCAATCGTCACGCCAACCACCTCTCCTTTGAGATTCACCACAGGCCCGCCGATCTGATTCGGCTTGGGCCGCATGTCGCTTTGGATCACGCGGCTGAAGTCATCGCGAACGCGGCTGAGCGAACCACCCAAACGCTCGGTGATGCGGATTCGGTCGCTCTTCAACTTGGGCGCTTCCGGTAGTTTTCCGAGGATCACCTCATAGGCCGCCTCCACACCATCTCGTGTTGCGACCACGGCGACCTTCGATCCGGGCTGCTTTCCTGACAACACGTGTTTCAATTCCATGAATCCCGAGAGATCGCGGCCATCGATCCGGGTGAGGATGTCGCCTTGCAGCAAACCGGCTTGGGCGGCACCTCCGTCGGGCTCCACCGACGCGATCCGGACACCGGATCCTGTAAATCGCGGATCGACGCGCACACCCAGTCCGCCCGAGCCCGCGTCTTTCAGCAGACGTTCCTCCACCGCAACCACACCGAACGCCGCAAGGTCGCCATCCGGCTGAGGAGCGGCGAGAAACGATCCGAGCGGCAGAAGCGCCATCGTCCATCGCACTGCGGGCAATGGATCGCCATCGATGCGCAGCACCGCAAGATCGTCGTCTTCATAAACCCCGGCCACCACACCCATGCGGCTTGGTCCTTCGCCCGGCTCAATCACGAAGGTCGATTCGAGAGGATCGGCCAGTTCGCTGAATTTCGTGATCACGGTACGACCGTCGCCGGTCACCGTGCCATAAGCGAGGCGCTCGCCATCGAGCCAGATGCGCACGGTCGATCGCGCGGCATCCGCGATCAATGGTGCCAGCGTGTCGTTGAATGCGCGTGACTGGTCGTCGATGGCCGTACGCTCTTCTGGGCGAATCAGGGGTAGATCCTCCTGATCGTCGCGAGCAGCCAAGGCGGCACCGGTGATCAGGCACGGCAAGAGCGCACAGCGGGCGATGATGCGTGGAATCTTCATGAGGGATCGAACACTTCGTTGCGCGATTTCAGCGTGACCTCGACATCGAATTTGCGTTCGTCGCGCAGCAAGGCGACTTTCACCTGCTGCTCCGGCTGACGCTTGGCGAGCAACTGCAGCAGATCGGCCGCCTTCGCGACCGGGTCTCCGTCAATTCCGCAGATCACATCACCGCGGCGGATTCCCGCCAAGCCAGCCGGCGACCACGGCAGCACAGCTCGCACGATCACGCCATCGATACCCCGCAGCGGGCGGCCCATTTCGATGCCGAGCACCGGCATTTCGGGATTGGCCAGCGGATTCAACTTGAGCTTGCCCCACTGATCTCCGGCGAGGAGCCGCTCCCACTCGTTTCGGAATCCATCAATGCCGGCGTGATTGTTCACCTTCAGCGATCTGCCGATCGACGAGTTGATGCCGACCAGACGCCCGTCAAGATCGAGGATGGGGCCGCCCGAATCCCCGGGAATGAGCGTGCAATCGGTGGTGAAGAAATTCCCGGGTCCTTTCGAAACGACCCTGCCAAAGCGCAACGGCGGAGTGCGCGTGGCATCGAATCCTGCCGTGTGGCCCAGCGCGACGAGAAATTCGGCGGCTTCAAGGCCGCCTGATTCGCCCAGCGTGACATGCGGCCAGTCGCCCTGCTCGGTGATGCGCACCATCGCAATGTCCTTGGAGTAATTCGCACCTAGAATTTGGCCGTCGGTTTCCCTTCCGTTGGGAAACACCACGCGCACCCGGGCGGACCCCTGAATCACGTGGGCAGCGGTCAGCACGAGACCATCGGCGGAAACCACCACGCCGGAACCGCTGCCTTCCGGGCTCGCGGTCGAGCCACCGGTGATCAATGCGACGGTCGCCGGCATCGCCCGCGCGGCAACCGACGCGACCTTGGATTCGAGTGCGACCAGATCTCCGACCGTGCGCAACGGGCTGGCGGCGGCCGCGAGTGCGCTGAGACAAGTGAACCCGGCGGCCAGCCAGGCGGATCGTTGCGTTTTCATGTTCTGCCGATAGGTGAGCGATGCAAGCGGACGGATTTGTGCAGGCCTGGTCTGATCGGCATCAGGATCATCACGATTGCCGAGATTGCAACCCGATCCTCAGCGCCGCGCCAGTGCGACAAGCACCGCCTTCTGGGCGTGTAGCCGGTTTTCGGCCTGCAGGAAGATGCTTGCGGCGTGGCGTTCAAGGGTCTCCTCGCTGATCTCCTTGCCGCGGTAGGCCGGCAGGCAGTGCAGAACGATGTGGCCCTCCGCCGCACGGGAGAGCAGTGCATCATTCACCTGGAAACCGGCGAATTCCTGCTCCTTGTCCTTTTGATCCTCCTGCCCCATCGACAGCCAGACGTCGGTGTTGACGACGTGCGCGCCATCGACTGCCTCTCGCGGGTCGTGAGTGATGCGGACCCCGGGCGCATTGAGATCGTTGAGAAACCCTTGCGGCGGTGCGCAGGTCGGCGGCGTGGCGATCACCAACTCGAAACCGAGTTTTCTGGCGGCCCACATCCATGAACGCGTCATATTGGAAAACCCGTCGCCGACAAATGCGATCTTGCGCCCCTCCCAGCTTCCCAGCGTTTCCCGGATCGTCAGCAGATCGGCGAGGATCTGACACGGATGCTCGTCGTCGGTGAGCGCGTTGATCGTAGGGATGCCGGAGAGTCGGGCGAATTCCACCAGATCCTGTTGGGCATATGTGCGGATCACGCAGCCATGCACCATGCGGCCCAGAACGCGGGCCGTGTCGCGGATCGGCTCGCCGCGGCCCAACTGGATTTCGTTTTTCGAGAGGAACAGCGGAAAGCCGCCGAGTTCGCGGATGCCGACCTCGAACGACACGCGTGTGCGCGTCGATGACTTGGTGAAAATGAGCGCCCAGGTTTGGCCGGACAGTGGCTGCGGGCCGCCTTCACCGCGCGCGGCTTTGAGCAAGGCCGCCGAGTCGAGGAGCGCGGTGATCTGATCAGCCTCGAGAGATTCGATGGAAAGAAGGTGGTTCATGATAGGGGAAAGATGGAGAATCCGATCCAAAGCGTCCCGTGATCTGGGGTCAGGGACGAGTCGCGTTGACGGAAAGCACCGCGGCAAGCAACCGGATGATGTCGACCGCCGCCTGTCGGCCGGTGTCGAGCACTTCCTGGTGATCGAGCGGCTCACTCGAAATGCCCGCCGCCCAATTGGTGAGGCAAGAAAACGCGGTGACCTTCAAGCCCAGGGCGCGAGCCTGGATGGTTTCCAGCACCGTGCTCATGCCCACTGCATCGGCACCGAGTGTGCGCAACATCCTCACCTCCGCTGGCGTTTCGTACTGCGGTCCGCGCAGCCCCGCGTACACCCCCTCGTGCAATGCCATGCCAAGCGATCCGGCAGTGTTGCGACAAACATCCCGCCAACCGGCGTCGTAAGCCGATGAAAGATCGATGAACTCCGCACCCGGCAGCGGGGAGGTGCCCGTGAGGTTCAAGTGGTCGGCGAGTATCATCCAACCGCCGGGAGCAAACTCCGGATTCAACGTGCCCGCCGCATTGGTGAGTACGAGATGCGTCACCCCTTGCGCGGCCATCCAGCGCACTCCGGCCGTCACCTCCTGTGGCGAGTGCCCCTCGTACAAATGCACGCGGCCTTTCATGGCAACCACCGGCTCCCCAGCCAGCGCACCGATCACAAAGCAACCGGCGTGCCCCGGAACGCGCGACGCAGGCAACCCCGCATCGGCAAAACCGACGACGCGCTCGACTTGGATCGCGTCGGCCAACGGGCCGAGCCCGGAACCTAGAACCATTCCTGTCATGATCGTCGTGAAGTTCGGATGAACGAAACAAAACGTGATAATGAAGCGTTCTCCGCAGGGAGCCAAGCATTATGGCGATGTGATCAGACGATATCCCCGAATCAATACTGCCGCGCGCGGATGAAGAACGGCGCGGGCTCGTCATCGAGCTGGAACCAATGGTCGCCTGTCGTGGCACGGATGCCTTCGTTGTAGGGAGTCCATTCGAGCAAATCAGTGGAAGTCTCGAGTTGGTAGCGCTTGCCGATCACCGCCTCGAGCCGGACAGAGTTTCCATCCGTCAGCTCAAGCATGCCGACCAGCGGATGCGCCGACAGGCCGATGAAGCCGTTGAGCGACTCAATGCGGTCCGAAAGTCCGTCGCCGTCGGTGTCGTGGCTCTGCGGATTGGTTCCCAGCAACACCTCCTGGGCGTCGTCGAGTCCGTCGCCGTCGGTATCCGGCAGCGGATCGGCAGTGATCTGAAGGGTGAAGCTCTTTTCAACGCTCACCCCGCGCGAATTCGTCATCAACAACCCCGCCGGATGGTTCCCCGGTTGTGGAACAACATGGTTGATGAGGAACTTCGCCGATTCGGGCACCGCGCCGTCGACCGAGTCGTGATAGAAATAGGAAGGAAGGCGGTCGGCGTTGAAGTCGGAGAGCGTCATCCGGATGATCGCGTCGACGTGGAGATACGGCAGCGTTTGGGAAAATACGCTGTCGGGCAACGGCACGTCGCCACACGCGGCGCGCGCAAGGACTCGCCCGGTCGCGCCGACGACCTCCAGCACGCGGAATTGCGAGCGGATGATCGAGAGCGGCACGTTTAGGGTGAGGTCGCACCTGCCCTCGGAGACAGCCGCGCGCTGCGCCAGGGTGACCGGGATGCGGTGATCGGAAAAACCATCCGTCAGGGCGCATTCAAACTGGGTGGTGTCTCCCGAGAGCAGCTCCGTATCGATCGATCCCTTGAGGCTGATCTTGATCTGCACCTCACCGGTCCACGAATCGATGGATTGAATCGAGGTGTCCGCCGAGCCGATCGCCTCGTCCGTGAGCCAATAGCCTTTGCCCTCGGCAACGGGTTGCGGGCAAATGCGGATCTTTGCAAGCCCTCCGGCAAAATAGAGGCCCCGGAGGAGTTCGCGGTGTGTGCCCTCGAACAGCGTGGTCGACGCGCTGCGCAGGACGGTCGCAGTCCTGGGATCGGCGACGACGTAGTACAGGTGTTGGGGAATGAAGCCCGCGGGCACGAGCAGTTGTGGCGCTTGGTGGAGCCATCCCTGGGTGCCCGCACCCCGGAATTGCGAGATACTGAACTCCTTGAGCGGACGCTCGATCTTCAACGCCTGGAACTCCACCTTGCCATCGGCGATGTATTCGAGCTCTGCGTCGAGGACCGACCCGTCCAGCATGAACAGCTCTTGGATTCTTCCTGCCTCCGCATATGGAACCGAAAGGTTGCCATAGGCGGGGAAACGCAGGCGGATCGGCTCGACGCCCGGTGGGAACAGGATCATCGATGCGCCGCCCAGCATGCCCCGCCCGAGAACATCCCGAAGCGAGGCCGCTTCCTCGAGCAACGACACGAGGGGCACCGCGGGTGCCGCAGTGCCGTTCGAAACCTTGTCGAGGATCGGATAGAGCACGGAACGGCGGATACCCAGGTCCGCCAGCATGCCGGCGAAGGGCTGGACACCACCGGCAACCCATGCCTCCACATCCTGCACCACAAGCGCATCGGACAGCCAGCCGTACTGCGACATCAGGCAGTCGAGCATCGACTGCCGCTGGCACGCCTTGGGGTCGCCCGCCTGCTCGCCTTGGATCGCCCACGTGTCGAGAGAGACTCCCGTGTTGTTGTCCACGCGCTCGTTGATCTCCGCGTTGGGAACCCACGGCATGTAGAAACGGAACGGCGTCGGCTCGTCGTAATGGAGGTTCCACAAATTCACCCATCCGCACACCCGCCGGATCAACGCATCGGGGTCTTGCTCCTGGCGCGTGACCCACCACGCGGCACTGACGAATTCCGCCGGGAATTGCTGCGGATTCTCCAGGATGTATGACGCGCTCTGGATGAACGCGGCGAGGTTCGCGACCAGGAATTTCGTGCCCGTGCAGGGCGTGGTGCCGACGTACACCGGCTGCTGCATCGAGACAAATCCAGATGCCGGCAGCGCCGGCACCATGACCCGCTGATTGGTGACGAGGTTGTGGACGGGAATGCGGATCCTGCTGCCGTTGAACTCGAATTCCATGCCAAGATGAACGGGTGTGCTCTGCATGCCGCCGAGATTCTTCACCACGACGTCGAGCTCCACCCGCCAAGTGCCGTTAGCTCCGGCCACGCTACGCACCCCTGATTCCTCGAACGAAAGATCCACAAGCAGGGCACCCGGATTGTGGGCGCGATGCTCGTCAGCTGTGAACCGCTGGGTCGTATATCCACGATCAAAATAGGAAGCGATCCGGTCGAACTCGTCCTGAAACAAGCGCGCGTGGCCTTGTCTGTTCGGGTGGAACCAGTACATGACTTCCGGGTGGGTTATCGGATTCGGCGGAAAAGCACCGCACCCTGGCACAGCAGCGAAAAGCCGGTCAGGGGAATTCGACATCGAGCCTTTGGTGTGGGAATCGGTGATCTCGTCCGAGATGGGTGTGCCGTTGTGTCCGGTGATGTGGATCCGCCCCCCAATGCCGTCTTTGTCGCAGGACAGCACCCATCCATTCACCTCGGGCATGTAGGATCTGAGAATTTGATATGCCTCCCCCGCCTCGATTCCCAACATCTCCGCACAGCGCTGGAATTGCATCCAGTCCAGCACCGGCTGATTGCCGTATGGGAATCCGACGGGATTGGGGTACGAGCTCATCACGATGTTCTTGAACATGCGGCCGCGGAAGAAGTTCGCGCCAGGCGCAAGCACACGCTCGTCGAGCCTCGAGAACTGCTCGGACAACGGAGGGCATTCGGAAATCGGATTGGACCGATTGCCCATGAAGTTCTTCGCAAACGTCGTGCGCTCACTGCCGTTCATGAGCATTTCATTACTCCATAGGATTCTCAGATTCTGGTTAGATGGCGGATTGGGGCGCAGACCGTCGTCCCAGATCATCATCTGGGTCAGGATGTCGGAGAAAGCGGCGTCGTTGCCTCCGTGGGAGAAGCAGAGCAGGTCGTAATCGGCCGCGGGCATGGCGTTGATCTGGCGCGCGAACGTGGTCGGCCCCTTGCGGTTGACCACGCTCGCATCGGGATTGCCATAGTAGTCGTCCCAAATCGTCGAATCCCAGGGCACAGCGTCACCGGTCCACATCGTCGGCATGATGGTCCAGACGTCGTCCGGATCGAGATCATAGAGGATCGCCCCGGACCAGCTTTGGTTGACGTAGTACATCCCGGTTTTGTGCTGCAGCGCGTTCGCGTTGTAGGATTTTCGGTGGCCGTACTTCACGGAGCCGTGCCAATGGGAGAAGACCGAACGATGGCCGAAGTAGCTCATCTGGTCGGGACTCCACAGGTAGTGGTTGTAGATGCCTTGCCACGGATTGGGAGCGCCCTCCCCGCTGGAGAATGAATCCCCCGCAACGGCGACGCGCACCGAATTGGGAATGTAGGAACTGCGGACGTCGCCAATGTCGGCAGCACCGCCCGCGACCCGGATCCAGCAATAATGGACGCCCGAGTCGAAGACGCCGGGTATGGTCGGATACGACCGGTTGCGGGCCGCATCATGAAGGCTAAAGGCAACGGACAAACGCGAGGTGTTGAGCTCATTGCCGATCATCGGGTTGTCGTAGAGCAGGCTCGTCGCATAAGGCGACTGGGGATCCCGCACGGCACGGCTCACCTGGATGTCGGTTTGCCCGTCGCGATCGAGATCGAAAAAACGGATGAAAAAATCCCGATATCGGTTCAGCAGGAAGGTGGTGAAGTCGGCTTGCTGGGCATAGTCCGCGGTCCGCTGTGCGTTGTCCGTGTAGCCGGACAAGAGGTTTTGCGGGGTCCGTGAAAGAATCTCCGGCATGGCCATGCAGCCGTCGTAGTAGCAATCAAGCCTATTCGAGTCGGCCGCCAGGGCCGTGAGGTGGTCGGAACTCAACCGTTCATATTCAGTGAGCATGCTTACCCGGCACGACTGCACCAACTGATGCCAATAGCTGCTCGAATATTGGGCAATCGCCGTTGCGGAAAATCCCGCCAGATAGGACTCCAGTTGTGCGCGGCTTTTGCCGATCACAAGGTAGTATTCCGCGGAGTCCTGCTTCGAGAGTTCGATGCCGAACTCGCGCGCGCCCTGCCTCGCGGCCGTCGCGGGACTGTGCTCCTTGAGGATCCCCAGTTGGGCGCGATCAACCGACTGGGCGGGGAATTCGATGTCGTTCGTTGCATTCCAGTACGGAGGTGCCGCGGCGCACGACAGGGAAGCCAGGAGCAAGAACAGGCTGTATCTGGTGTTCATGGAGAGACGGGATTGGGCGCTCGCGCGCGCAGGGTGAGCAAGTTCCTCAGCTGATCAAATCAACGTATTTGTCTGATGGGCAAGGGCTTGCCTGTCAACGCAAATACCCGCCGAACCTGTGTCCCCAGCGACTTCCCTGTGCCGATTCGACCGCCCTTTATGGCCCGTGGGCCGCGGCAATGGGCATGCTCAATTCCAAGTCGGCAAACCGAGCATGTCCGGCAGGGCCACCCGCGGCCGGGCGGTGAGGATTTCAGGTTCGCCCTCGGTGACCAACACGGTGTGCTCAAAATGGGCGGAGGGCTTGCGGTCGGCGGTGATGACGGTCCAGCCGTCGTCGAGGATGCGCACCCCGCCGCTGCCGGCATTGACCATCGGCTCGATCGCCAAGGTCATGCCGGGCATGAGCAGCGGAGTTTTGCCCTGCGGCCGGTAGTTCGGGATCTGCGGCTCCTCGTGGAGGCGGCGGCCGACGCCGTGACCGACGAATTCACGCACGACCGAAAATCCCAGCGGTGCGACGAACGCCTCGACGGCACCGCAGAGTTCGGCCAACCGGTGGCCGGCGCGGGCATGGGCGATCGCGCGGTAGAGTGATTCCTCGGTGGCGGCGAGCAGGCGGCGCGTCTCGAGCGGAATGTCGCCCGCGGCGATAGTCGTGGCATTGTCGCCGATGAAGCCTTCCTTCACCACGCCCACGTCAATCTTGACGATATCACCGGGCCGGATGAGGCGTTCACCGCCAATGCCGTGAACAACCTCCTCGTTCACGGAAATACAAATCGTGCCAGGAAATCCCCGGTAGCCGAGGAAGGCGCTGGTGCACCCGTGCGCGCGAATGAGGTCGGCAGCGAGTCGATCGATCTCACCGGTGCTGCGGCCGGGCGTCACCTCGCGGGCCAGTGCCTGGAGGATCGCCGATGCCGCAGCGCCTGCGGCGCGCATCCGCTCAATCTCGCGGGCGGACTTGATCGGGATGCGCGGTTTGCGGGACACGAACCAGGAAAGCACGGTATCGGGAAGCGCCAGCCGCGGAGCGCGATGCTGACGGGAGCGTCGCATCACGGCAGGGCGGTCATTCGCCGGAAGCACCCGACTCGGACTCCGGTTCGGCCTGCTCCGGCGCTGGAGATTCGGCTGGCGCGGATTCCTGCGCGGGGGATGACTCCGGCGTGGCGGACGTTTCGGGAGCGGCGTCCCCCGAAGAGTCGCCGACATCACCGGAAGTTTGGGCATCGGCAGCATCGCCGTCTTGTTGGGATGCATCCCCCTCTCGATCACCGGTCTTCGCATCTCCTTCACCGGTCGGTTTCGGCTCGGTCGTTTGCGTCAATGGTGCGGTCGGCGCATCCGGCTGGTTGGCGCGGTTGTACACGTAAGCGGTGATCGCCAGCACGATGAGCAGGGCGATGACGGTCCACAGATAGACGATCGCGGTGCGCGGTGCAGCGTTGCTGCCCTGCTTGAGGCGATCGTAGCGACCCTTGAGTTTTCCTTTGCGGAGGAACCCGTCGTAGTGGCGCTGCAGCAGCTGAGTTTCGACCTGACGCATCACATCGAGCACCACACCCACCATGATGAGCAGTGAAGTGCCGCCGAAGAACTGCAGCACCAGCGAGCCGGGCGGCAGCTTCACCAGCGCGCCAACGGCGACCGGCAGCACGAAGAGCAGCGTGAGAAAGACGGCACCGGCAAAGGTCAGGCGCGTCATCGTGAAGTCGAGGAAGTCGGCGGTGGGCTTGCCCGGGCGCACGCCGGGGATGTAGCCGCCGTTGCGCTTGAGGTCCTCGGCGATCTGCGACGGCTGGAACATCATCGCGACCCAGAAATAGGAAAAGAGAAAGATGCCGATGCCGCCGAGCACGTAGTACCAGGTGCCGCCGCCCACCAGTTCGCCGTAGAGCTTGGTCGACCATCCCTGACCGGCAAAAAACCACTGGAGCATCATCGGCGGCAGCGAGAGCACCGCCGATGCGAAGATGATCGGCATCACACCCGAGTAGTTCACCTTGAGCGGCAGATATTGGGTCTGCCCGCCGAACTGCTTGCGGCCGACAACCCGCTTGGCGTACTGGACCGCGATGCGGCGCTGGGCCTGGGTGATGGCGATGGTCGCCGCGATCACGACGAGCAGCAGTGCGATCATCACCACCATCATGATCGAGTTGTACTTGCTGACTCCATCGCCGGTGACGAAGTAGTTCCACGCTTGGATGAGCGCGCCGGGAAGGGCGGAGATGATGTTGACCGTGATGATGATCGACGTGCCGTTGCCGATGCCCTTTTCGGTGATCTGGTCGCCGATCCACATCAGCAGCACGGTGCCGGCGACGATGGTGACCACAGTGAGGAGCATCCAGCCGACCGACGGGTCGGGGACGAGTTCCCCGAAGCGCTCGATGCCCGCCATGTACGGGATGTTACCCGGCGAGGTGAGCGACTTCGCGACGAAGAAACCCTGGACGATGGCGATGGCGATGGTGATGTAGCGCGTGTACTGGATGATCTTCTGGCGTCCGCCGTCCTCACGCGCGAGGCGCGACAGCTTCGGCACCACGGCCGTCATGAGCTGCACCATGATCGACGCCGAGATGTAGGGCATGATGCCGAGCGCGAAAATACCCGCCTGCTGGAGGCCGCCGCCGGAAAAGACCGTGAGCAAAGCGGTGATGCCACCGGTCGGGCTGGCCGGATCCTGCTTCTGGAGATCATCCAGCCAGGCCTTGATCACCGAGGCATCGACGCCGGGCAACGTGATGTGCACGCCGAGGCGGATGATGACGATGAGGGCGAGCGTGAAGAGGATGCGGTCCCGGAGTTCGGGGACCTTCCAGGTATTGGCGAACGCGGAGATCATGACGGATGGGCTTGGGATGCGGCGCGGGCGTCAAACGCGCGAAGAGGAGGCGCGCGGAACGCCTCCCCGACCGAATGGCAATGGACGCAGTGATTTCAACAGGGAATCAGGCTTGAATGCTGCCGCCGGCCTTCTCGATCTTGGCGCGCGCCGCGGCGCTGACCTTGCCGATCCGCACGCTGTAGGATTTTTCGACTTCGCCGTCGGCGAGAAGCTTCACCACGTCGCAGCGGCCGTTGAGTAGACCGGCTTTGCGCAGCGAATCCTCGTCGATGACCGCACCGGCTTCGAAGCGGGCATCGAGATCACCGACATTGACGACGCCGACCTTGTCGCGGAACTGGAAGTTGTTGAATCCGCGCTTGGGCAGTCGGCGGTGGAGCGGCATCTGTCCGCCCTCGAAACCGACGCGTGTGCCGCTACCGGAGCGCGCCTTCTGGCCCTTGTTGCCTTTGCACGCGGTCTTGCCGTGACCGGAGCTTTCGCCGCAGCCGAGGCGTTTGACACGGCGCTTGGCACCGGGGTTGGGGCTGTAGTCGTGAAGTTGCATGGGGTGTGAGCGGGTGGTGATGGTGGGGGAGTGTGGCGGTTCCGGGGAAAGAGACACAAGACTTCAAGATTCAAGAAAGAGTGCTGCTTGGGCGCCGATCATGGGCTGTTTTCTTGCGTCTTCGAGTCTTGGGTCTCGGATCTTCAGATGGCTTTTTCCTTTTTCTTCTCGCGCGA
>VHCM01000049.1 GCA_016871685.1 Verrucomicrobiota bacterium | reverse complement strand
AGGCCCCATGTCGATCACGTGGTCGGCCGCGCGGATCACCGCTTCGTCGTGCTCGACGACGACCACCGTGTTGCCGCCGTCGCGCAGTCGTCGCAGCGCGCGGATCAATCGTGCCGAATCGGCCGCATGCAGGCCGATGCTCGGTTCGTCGAGCACGTAGAGCACGCCGGAAAGTCCCGCGCCGAGCTGGCAAGCGAGCCGGATCCGCTGCGCCTCGCCGCCGGACAACGTCGGTGCCGCACGATCGAGCGTGAGGTAGTCCAACCCGACATCGGCGAGAAACTCGAGACGGGCCGACACATCGTCGATGAGGACGCGACAGGCGTCGCCGCGCGGCCCGTCGATGCGCAGGCCGCGGATCCACGCGCGGGCGTCGGAAACCCGCAAGCCGCAGAACTCCTGGATGCCCAGCCAGCATCGCGCACCCTCGACGCGCACCGCGAGGGACTCGGGTTTCAACCGCAGGCCGTTGCAGGCGGGACACACGTGCCCGGCATCGTCACCCGAACGGACGACCCCCGTGCCTTCGCAGGCGGTACAGGCACCGAGATGCGAGTGAAATGAAAAATGACGCGGCGTGAGCGCGTCGAGGGTGAACCCGGTCTGCGGATTGCGCCATGCCGTCTGGAACGACAACTCGCGCGACGATGCGGCATCCGCCGCTTGCACCGAGGCGCGGGTTTCCGCACCACAGATCCGCAACGCCGTCTCGACCGAGTCCGCCAGACGCGGGGCAACACCGGGCTTCATCACCAACCGGTCGATCACGATCTCGACATCGACCGGCGCATCGGGCCACTGCTCCGCCGCGTCCTCGATCTCCAGCATCGATCCGTCCACCCGGATGCGCACGAACCCCTGCCTGCGCAGGTCGCCGAGCAGACGCGCGGGGTCGTCGAGTTCGGCGCGGGGCACCGGGGCGAGCAGGACGATGCGCGTGCCGTCGCCGAGGCCGGCGAGTGCGTTGACGATGTCCTCCGGGGTCATGCGCTCGAGACGCGCACCGGTCTGCGGATCATGCGGCACGCCGACCGCCGCCCACAGCACGCGCAGCGCATCGTGGATCTCGGTGGCCGTCGCCACGGTCGCGCGCGGATTCAAGCCGCCCGCGCGCTGCTCGATCGCAATGGCCGGGCTGAGTCCGTTGATCGAATCGACATCAGGCCGCTCGAGCTGTTCCATGTGATGGCGCACGTTCGCGGAGAGCGATTCAACGAACCGTCGACGCCCTTCGGCAAACAGCGTGTGGAAAGCGAGCGACGACTTGCCGCAGCCGCTGGGGCCGGTGATCACCACCAGCCGGCCCTTGGGCACATCGACATCGATGTTCCTCAGGTTGTGCTGGCGCGCGCCGCGGATCCGGATGACCTCCACGCCCGCATCCATAGCCGGGTGCGCGGCCGATCCAAGTGCCAATCCCCGCAAGCGGGCGAAACGCGGGCTTGCACCGGCGTCCCTGCCGTGGAATCCGTATCTCCTTGTCGGCTTGTCCGACGTCTCGGACATTCCGCCCCCACATGCGAGAAGCGCTCATCGTCACCGGCTTGGTCGTGCTCGCGCTCGCGCTGCGCTCGGCCCGCGGCACCTGTCTGCGCAAGCTCGGTGCCCTCACCTTTCTCGCCGCGAGCTTCCTCCTGTTTTATTTCCTTTCCGACCGCAGCCACGTCGCCGGCGCGATCGGCGCGGTGCTGTGGTTTTTCATGCCGTGGATCGAACTGCTCACGCGCATCCGGCGCATGCGGCTGCCCATCGAAAACCGGCTCATCCACCGCCCGACCCCCAACCCGTCGTTCTTTCCCAATGCCTCGGAGGCTGCCGCCGCGATGGAGGAAGCCGGATTCGAGCATGTGTCGGACTGCGGCTGGGAGTGGGACGGCATGCGCCAGTTCTTTCGTCTCTACTGGCATCCGGAGGAACGCGCGGTCGCGTCGGTGTGCCTGTGCGAACAAAGCGATGTCGCGTTCGCATTCGTCTCGGTGTGCTCGCTGGGCACCGACGGCAGACTGTGGCGCACGACCAATTTCCCGTTTTCGCCGACGCTGCGCCGCCCGCCCGATGTGCACTGGAACCACGTGTCGTGCTGCCGCTGCTGCTTTCACCAGATCCTGCGCGACCATCGGTTGTTTCTCGAAAAACACGGTGTGGGCCTCGACCATCTCCGCATCCCGGATCCGGAGGAAATCGAATTGGCCATCGAGTCCGAAATGCGCCGCCAGGTGGATCACAACCTCGCACTGGGCATCATCCGCCTCACCGGCGACGGCCACTTCCGCTATTCGAAACGCGGATTGCTCTTCCTCTGGGGCCAGTTCGTGAAGGACATGGTGCGCTTCTGCTGAGCCATGCCCTCAGGCCGGGACGACGCCCGCCAGCACCAACCCGCCGATCACGCAGCCGATCGCGATGCGATACCATCCGAAGACCGACAGCCCGTTGCGCTGCAGGTAGGAGACCAGCCACTTCACCGCCACCGCGGCGGAGACCGTGGCCGCCGCGACACCGACCACCATCGGAGTCGCTCCATAATGGTCGGCCATGAGCTGCAGGCCGCCGAACCAACGGTCGTAGGCATCCCCCGCGGCCGCCACCGGCCAGACGGCCTTCTTCAACGTTGCGGCGGTGAGCGTGCACACACCGAGCAGGAATGAATACTCGACCGCGGCGCGAACGGACAAACCGACGAGCAATCCGCCGACGATGGTCATCAGGCTCCGGCTGGTGCCCGGCCACATCGCGACACATTGCAGCAGACCGATCACCAAGGCCATGCGCCAGGTCATCGACATCAATTCCGCGCCCGCACCTTTGTCCCCTCCTCCGCGTCGCGCCCACCACGCCGTCACGAGAATCAGCACGCCGCCGACAATCCACGCCGCGACCACCGGCCAGGTGCCGAACAACCGGCTCTCGATCCAATCGTCGCAAAGCAGGCCGATCACCGCCGCGGGCAGAAAACCGACGACGATGCAACGCGCGAGCCGCCATCCGTCGGCGTCTTTTCCCAGACAACCGCGCAGCATCTGCATCACGCGGTTCCAGTACAATCCGGCCACCGCGAGGATCGCCCCGCCTTGGATGCAAATGGCGAAGGCGTCGGCCGCGGCCTTCGAAACGACCGAGCCCGTACCGATGCCCATCAGATGCTGTGCGACGAGCAGATGACCGGTCGAGCTGACCGGAAGATATTCGGTGATGCCTTCGATCACGCCGAGAACAAATGCCTGCCAGGGGTCCATGCGAGGACGGCACTCTGGAAGCCCGCAGCCGATGCGACAAGGCATTTACGGTTGATCGGCGTCACGGCCGCGGCGATGGTCCGTCCATCCCGCGCGCATGAAGAAACGCTACCTCAAACTGGTCCGTTCGGCACTGCGCTCGCTGCGTCATCCCAACCTGCGGCATCGCCCGTGGTGGCGCAGCCTCACCCGCCCGCTCGCCAACCGCGCGCTGTGGATCCCGTGCCGCGACACCGTCGCCGCGGGACTTTCCATCGGACTGTTTTTTTCGATGATGCTCATGCCGTTCCAGATGGTGCCCGCCGCACTGCTGGCGATCCGCCTGCGCGCCAACGTTCCCTTTGCGATGGCCGCGGTGTGGATCACCAATCCACTGACGTTGGGTCCCACCATCGGACTGCAGTTCCTGCTCGGCGAATGGATGCGCCACTCGCTCGGCGTGCCGATGCCGCACTTTTTGGAAAAAGCCTCGTTCACCGTGCAGGGCGTGGGATCGATCAACGCCTCGGGATTCATCCTCGGGATGATCACCTCCGGCGTCGTCCTCGCACTCGCCGCCTACCCGATCGTCCATTTGTTCTCGGCCATGATGCCCCATCATCTGCCGGTCCGGAAAAAACGCGCCCTCGCCAGTGAAAACCAGGCGATTTGATCCATATGTTCATTTGAACGCTTCATTTCGACTTGTATTGTTCAACTTTTTTTGAACATAAGACGGGTCGGCAATTCCGATGAAACTCTTCGGCACCGATGGCATACGCGGCAGGGCGAACCAGCACCCGATCACCGCCGAGCTGGCGCTCCGGCTCGGTCGCGCGGTTGCGGACGTGCTCGGTGGCCCCGGCGGCAGCGTCGTGATCGGCCGCGACACGCGCTGCTCCGGCCCGATGCTCGAGCGCGCCGCATCCGCAGGTGTGCTCGCCGCGGGGATGAACGTCCTCGACGCGGGTGTGGTCCCGACTCCGGCCGTCGCCCATCGGGTCCGCCACTCCGATGCCTCGGCCGGCATCATGATCACCGCCTCGCACAACCCGTGGCAGGACAACGGACTGAAAGTCTTCGGCGATGACGGCTACAAGCTCGACGACGCGCTCGAGGCGCGGATCGAGGCGATCCTGCTCGACGGGACCGCACCCGGCGGTGGTGACGCCATCGGCACGATGCTTGCCTGCGACGATGCCGCCGCGCACTACGCCGGATCCATCCGCGATGCGGCAGCCGGCACCGATCTGCGCGGCATGAAACTCGTCGTCGACTGCGGCAATGGCGCGGCATCGGCAATCGCGCCGGATCTGTTCTCCACTCTCGGAGCCGAAGTGATCGTCCTCGGCAACCAGCCCGACGGCCGCAACATCAATGACGGCTGCGGGGCCTTGCATCCGCAACTCGCGGCCGCGGCTGTTCGCGCACACGGCGCCGATCTCGGAGTCTCGCTCGACGGCGACGCCGACCGCTGCATCTTCACCGATGCCGATGGTCAAACGGTGAGCGGCGACCGCATCCTCGGACTCTGTGCGGCGGGATTGCAACGCGAAGGCAGGCTCGAGAAAAACACGGTGGTCGTCACCGTGATGAGCAACCTCGGGCTCGCGGCGTCGCTCGAACCGCACGGCATCCGCGTCGAGACCACCGCCGTGGGCGACCGCCACGTCATCGAACGCATGCGGTCCGGCGGATTCTCCTTCGGCGGCGAAAACTCGGGCCATCTCGTCTTTGCCGCGCACGCCACCACCGGCGACGGCATCCTCAGCGCGCTGCAAGTGCTGCGGTTGATGAAACGCGAGGACGCGACACTGGCGGAGCTGGCGCGGGGATTCGATGAATATCCGTCGCGGTTGATGAACCTCGAGGTTGCTGCCAAGCCGCCGCTCGAGTCGCTGCCCGCACTCACCGCACTGATGCGCGAGGCCGACGCCGCCTTCGGCCGTCACGGCCGCCACCTGATCCGCTACTCGGGCACCGAATCGCGGATCCGCATCCTCGTCGAACACCGTGACGCAGCGGAATGCGAGCGATGGACCGCACGCTTCGCCGACGCCGTCCACAACGAACTCGAATGATCCCTGCCGCATGAACCCGCCATCACCGGATTTCCTGCCGCTGTCGCTCAACCACGACATCGAATCGTTTCCCATCGGCAACCTGCCGCTGTCGCGGCATCACGCGGACCTCGCACTGCCCGACGGCATGAGTGCCGATCCGCGGGCGTGGATCGATCCGGACGATCTCACCGCGTTCCTCGTGGGCGGGGCCTCCGTGCTGCGCGCGGCCGACGGCACGCCATTGATCAAACGACAGGATGCTCCCGAAGGCGGACACGACCACCCTGCGGCGCATTCGTTTTTGATCCGCCATCCGTGGGACCTTTTGCGTGCCAATGAACGTTGCCTCGGCGCGCTCGTCTCATCCCGCATCGAAGGCGAAGTGCATCCCGCCGCGGTCATCGAAGGCCACGTGCGCGTCGGCCCGGGCACCCGCATCCTGCCGGGCGTCTACATCGAAGGTAACGTGATCATCGGCGCGCACTGCAAGGTCGGACCCAACTGCCACTTGCGCGGCAACACCAGCATCGGCGACCACTGCCACATCGGCCAAGCCGTCGAAATCAAGAACTCGCTCGTCCTCCAGCACAGCCACATCGGCCATCTTTCCTACGTCGGCGACTCGGTGATCGGCGCGGGAGTCAATTTCGGCGCGGGCACCACCACCTCCAATCTCCGCCACGACGGCGCGAACCACCGGTCGATGGTCGCGGGCTCGCTCGTCGACACCGGCCGCCGGAAATTCGGCGTCGTCGCGGGCGACGGCGTCCACACCGGCATCCACACCGTGCTCTACCCCGGACGCAAACTCTGGCCCGGCACCACGACCCGGCCAGGGGAAATCGTCTCCAAAGACATCGTCGCCTGACGCTTTTACCTTTCCACCCGTCCCACTCCATCCTCCACTTTCCCCATGTGCGGCATCGTCGGATACATCGGCAAGGCTGACGCAGCCAGCGTCCTCATCAGCGGTCTCAAACGCCTCGAATACCGCGGCTACGATTCGGCCGGGCTCGCCGTGATCGACGGCGACGACATCGTCGTCTCGAAAACCCCGGGCAAGGTCGCCGCACTGAGAGATCGCACGCGCGCCGAGTGGTCGGCCGACCGACTCTCGCGCCCGGGCATCGGCATCGCCCACACGCGCTGGGCCACCCACGGTCCGCCCACCGAGGCCAACGCCCACCCGCACCTCGACCAATCCGGCGACATCGCGCTGGTGCACAACGGCATCATCGAGAACTACCGGCCGTTGCGCGCGCGGCTCGAGGCCAAAGGCCACGTCTTCCGCTCCGACACCGACACCGAGGTGCTCGCCCATCTCATCGGCGACTGCTGCAAAGGCGACTTGTTCCAAGCAGTGTGCGACGCGCTGCACCAGGTCGAAGGCACCTTCGGCATCGCCGTGATGTCGGCGCGCGAACCTGGAAAAGTGATCACCGCGCGGCGCGGCAGCCCGATCCTCATCGGCGTGGGCGACGGCGAGACGCTGATCGCCTCGGATGCCTCGGCAATCCTCTCGCACACCCAGCGCGTGATTTACCTGGACGACAACGACATCGCCGTGGTCACCGCGGATTCGGTCGACGTGCGCGACCTGCACAACGTGCCGGTCACCCGCGAGATCGCCGAACTGGAGTTCGATGGATCGGCGGCGGAAAAAGGCGGCTTCGAGCACTTCATGCTCAAGGAGATCCACGAGCAGCCCGAATGCCTCGCCAACGCGACGCGCGGACGGCTCGACCACGACCTCGGCTCGTCCGTGCTCGCCGGCATGGGCACCTCGCCGCGCGAACTGGCCGAACTCGAGCGCGTGGTCATGGTCGGCTGCGGCACTTCGCTGCACGCCGCGCTCGTCGGCGAGTACGCGTTCGAGGACATCGCGGACATCCACGCCGAGGTCCATCAGGCGGCGGAGTTCCGCTACCGCAATCCGATCCTCGGCAGCCGCGACTTCGTCGTGGCGATTTCCCAGTCCGGGGAAACCGCCGACACGCTCGCCGCGGTGCGCGAGGCGCGGCAGAAAGGCGCGTTCGTGATGAGCTTGTGCAACGTCGTCGGCTCGACGATCGCCCGCGAGACCGGACGCGGCGTGTACCTCCACGCCGGACCGGAGATTTCCGTCGCCTCCACGAAGGCGTTCACCTGCCAGGTGGCG
Organism: Verrucomicrobiota bacterium; assembly: GCA_016871685.1. Lineage (GTDB taxonomy): Bacteria > Verrucomicrobiota > Verrucomicrobiia > Verrucomicrobiales > Akkermansiaceae > Luteolibacter. Next base: position 7,471 of record VHCM01000049.1, on the reverse strand, counting down.
GTGCTGCTGATGATGGCGCTCAAGCTCGGCCGCGGCCGGCGCTACTCGCGCGAGGATGGCGGACGCCTGGCGCGCGAGATCGCGCGGATCCCCGAACTCGCCGCCGAGGTCGTCCGCCAGAGCGAGCACATCGCCGCGATCGCCGCGGGATACCTCAAGGATGAACACGCGTTCTTCATCGGTCGGGGGCCGATGTATCCTGTCGCGCTCGAAGGTGCCCTCAAGCTCAAGGAAATCTCCTACATCCATGCCGAGGGGTATCATGCGGCCGAACTCAAGCACGGACCCATCGCACTGCTCACCCAAGGCACGCCGGTGATCGCGGTGGCCTGCGACATCCCCGGCAAGGACAAGACGCTGGGCAACGTCGAGGAATGCCGAGCGCGCGGTGCCCGCATCCTCGGCATCATCACCGAAGGCGATGACGAGGCCGCCGAGTACATGGACGAATCCATCACCGTGCCGCGCGCCCACCCGCTCGTGGCCACCATCCCCGCGGTCGTCGCGCTGCAGTTGTTCGCCTACCACGTCGCGCGCCTGCGCGGATGCGAAATCGACCAGCCGCGCAACCTGGCCAAAAGCGTCACCGTCGAGTGAACAACGGAGCCGTCAGCCGCGGCGGATCCAAGGACTGCCTATTTGCTTCCCGGCTCAACACGGCTCGAAGCGTGCTTGGAAGAAGCGCAGGTACTTCGGTTCGTACATCATCCGCAGACCGCGGACTTGTTCGCGATTGAGCCAAGCCTCGCAGACCGCTTCGACGGTCACATCGCAGTGTGCCTGCGTGTACACACGGCGCGGGAAGGTGAGTCGGACCAGTTCGAGTTTCGGATAATGGTGGTCCCCCGTGCGCTTGTCGCGGCCTGCCGACACAATGCCGCGCTCCATCGCGCGGATGCCCGATTCGAGATAGAGTTCCGCCGCCAGCGATTGGGCGGGAAATTGCGCCTGATCGAGTTGCGGATAAAACTGACGCGCATCGAGGAAGATCGCATGTCCGCCGACCGGCCTGACGATCGGGATGCCCAGCTCGATGAGGCGATTGCCGACGTATTCCACCTGACCGATCCGCGCCCGCAACTGGTCGTACTGACAAGCCTCCCCGATCCCGCGCGCCATCGCCTCCATGTCACGGCCGGCGAGCCCGCCGTAGGTGTGGAGTCCCTCGTAGACCACGACCAGGTTGCGCGCTTCCTCGAAAAGATCGTCGTCGTTGAGCGCGAGGAATCCGCCGATGTTGACGAGCAAGTCTTTTTTGCCGCTCATGGTGGCCGCGTCGGAATGCGAGCACATCTCGCGCAGGATGTCCTTGATCGGCTTGTCGGCGTATCCCGCCTCGCGCTCACGGATGAAATAGGCGTTCTCCATCGCGCGGGTGGCGTCGAAGACGACCTTGATGCCGTGGCGGCGGGCGAGAGCGCAGGTGGCGGCCAGGTTTTCCATCGAGATGGGTTGGCCACCGGCCATGTTGACCGTGGCACCAATGGTGATGTACGGGATCTGTTCCGCACCCACCCGGTGGATCAGCGCCTCGAATTTCGCGAGGTCGACATTGCCTTTGAACGGATGGAGGTTGTCGGGATCGTGGGCCTCGTCGATGATCACGTCGACGAACGTTCCTCCGGCAAGCTCCTGATGGAGCCGGGTGGTGGTGAAGTACATGTTGCCCGGCACATAGTGGCCGGGTTTGACGAGCAGTTGTGAAATGATGTTTTCCGCGCCGCGTCCCTGGTGGGTCGGCACGAGGTGCTTGTATCCATAGTACTCGCGCACCTTGTCCTCGAGATGGTAATAATTCGCGCTGCCAGCGTAGGCTTCATCGCCCAACATGAGTCCGGCCCACTGGTGATCGCTCATCGCGTTGGTGCCGCTGTCGGTGAGCAGGTCGATGTACACGTCCTTCGAGCGCAGCAGGAACGTGTTGTATCCGGCCTCGCGGATGTAGTGTTCGCGCTGTTCGCGCGTGGTCATCGTGAGCGGCTCGACAGCCTTGATTTTGAAGGGCTCTGCCCAGGAACGGCGAGGGATCGGATTCATGAGGATGGGGGCCGCCTTGCGATCGGCTGGCGGGACATTAGGCGGCGCTTCCTTGCTGCCAAGGCGTTTCTCGCCGTCGCATCCGGGCTTGGCGCGGCTGCCGATCGCGCCATAGTCGCGGCGTGAACCAACCGTCATCCGGCATCCGCGGAAATCGCCTGGTGATCCGCCGCCATGGCAGGGCTGCGGAGGTCTTGGAAATCGAAACGTTCGAGCCGCGCCAGCCCGACGAAGGCGAGGTGCTGCTGCGCATCGCCGCATCGCCGGTGAATCCGGCCGACCTGAACATGATCGAGGGCACTTACGGCACACAGCCGCCACTGCCGCTGGTGCCCGGCATCGAGGGCTGCGGTGTGGTCGAGCACAGCGCCTCACCGGATTTCAACACGGGTGATCCAGTGATGATCCTCAGCCGGGCGGAAGGGTGGTCGACGCACCGCACGATGGCCGCGACCGAACTGTTCAAGTTGCCGACCGGGATCGATCCAGCCCAAGCCGCGATGCTCAAAGCGAATCCGGGCACCGCCTGGCTGCTGCTGCATGCGTTCGGCAAGCCCGGACCCGGAGATTGGATCGTGCAGAATCTCGGCAATTCCGCGGTCGGCCGCTGCGTGATCCAACTCGCCCGCGACCTCGGCATCCGCAGCATTTCGTTCGTCCGCGACCCCGCACAAGCCGACGCATTGAAGACGCTCGGTGCCGATCGGGTGTTTGCCGACAATCGGGCGGGCGCGATGGCCGCCAGGGAAACACTCGGCGACAATCGCGCGGCGCTCGCCTTCAATGCGGTGGGCGGCGAGAGCGCGCTGCGCCTGATGAAGCTGTTACGCGATGGCGGCACGCACGTGACCTATGGTGCGATGGCGCGCAAGCCGCTCACCGTTCCCAACGGACTGCTGATCTTCCGTGATCTGCGGCTGCGCGGACTGTGGGTCAGCCGCTGGCTCGACCAAGCGTCGCGAGCCGAGATTGACGCGCTGTACACGCCGCTGGCCGCACGCATGGCGGCGGGTGATTTGCGACAGCCGGTCGACCGCATTTATCCGCTGACCGAGTGGCGCGAAGCGATGGAACGGATCGGCGATCCGCTGCGCCGTGGCAAGGTGCTGTTCGGCGGGGATCCTTCCGGCGAGTGAGGAAACAACGTTCGAATTGGGGAAAAAACCCGCTCGTTTGATCCCAAAAAAGATCATTTTTTGATCGTGATATTTCATCATATCGAATTCGCTGTGATGGCTTGCTGAGCCGGAGTGAGATCCGGATTGCTTGGGAATCCTCGGTCGACTAGAATCCGCGTCCCGGTGACGACCTCGCATGGACGATGTCCGCCGGCGCCAACCCTGCCGCAAACCGACTTGGGATTGTCTCACCTGATCAAACGCTGGCGCCTGGTCCGCAGGGGGTGGTTGTCCGGCCGCAGGCGGCGGGTGCGTCAGGCCAATCCGCTGCTCCGCGCCATGGAGTACAGCGTGTGGATCAAATTCACGCTGCATGCGGCTTTCGTGCTGGTGTGTTTCCTGATGGTCTTCGATGCCGGTCCGGGCACAGCGTTTGCCGCCGAACCGCTGAAGGGCGGAGTGTACGGGCTGGTGCTCGCGCTCACTGCAGTGGTGATGCTCGAGTCGGGCTTGCGCGATCTTTGTCGGCGCAACAGCCGGGTGCTGTTGGTGCTGGGGGGGCTGCTGGTGCATCTCGTGCTGGTGCGCCTGGCGATGGCCGCCGCCGACACGGGGCTGGTTCCCGCGGCGTTCCGTCACCTGACAGTTCCGTTCGCCTTCGCGCCGATGCTGCACGGCGTCCTGCTGGGTCGCGGTGCCGGTGTGTTTTCGGCCGTTTTCGTCACATTGCTCGGCTGCTTGTTCGCACCGGCGTCCGAGGCATCCGGCTTCCTGATCCTCAGCCTGGTGGGAGGCCTTGCCGGAGTCTTGGCCGTGCGCTGCGTGCGCAAGCGCGTGCAGTTGTTGCGAGCGGGCATCTACGTCGGCGCGGTGACGCTCGTGCTGGGCGCGTTGTCCGGCACACTCGATGTTCCGTCGTGTTTCGGAACGGATGCGTTCGCCCACATGAAGCAGCTTGCCACGGGCATTGCCGCGGCATGCTCGACTGCTGTGCTCACCGCACTACTGATCAGCGGGCTGCTGCCGATTTTCGAGGGGTTGTTCCAATTGAGCACCGGCATCACCTGGCTCGAACTCAGCGACCTGAACCACCGTCTGTTGCGGCGGCTGCAGCTTGAGGCACCGGGCACGTTCCATCACTCGCTGGTGGTCGCCTCGCTCGCCGAGGCGGCGGCCGAGACCATCGGCGCCGACGCACCGATGTGCCGCGTCTGCGCCTATTACCACGACATCGGCAAGCTGGCCAAACCATCCTACTTTATCGAGAACCAACACGAGGGGATGGACAATCCGCATGACGGCCTCACGCCGACGATGAGCGCGCTGATCATCATCGCCCACGTCAAGGACGGCGTCGATCTCGCGATGAAGCACAAGCTCAACCCGCGGATCATCGACGTGATCCAGGAGCATCACGGTGACTCGCTTGTCACGTATTTCCATCATCGGGCGCGCGAACAACAGCGGCTCGAACTGGAGAAGGTCGGTCGCGGCCTAGGCAATCCCGAGGATCTGCCCGATGTCGATGAAACGAGCTTCCGCTATCCCGGCCCGCGGCCTCACACGCGTGAAAGCGGCATTGTCGCGCTGGCCGACGCGGTCGAGAGTGCGTCGCGTGCCCTGCGCAAGCCGACCCCCGCCCGCATCCAGTCGGTGGTCGACGACATCGTCCGCGGCCGCATCCTCGATGGCCAGCTCGACTCTTGCCCGCTCACGCTCGACGAACTCGCGACGATCCGCGAAAGCTTTTGCAACACGCTGCGCAGCATGCTTCACAGCCGCATCCAGTATCCGAAGGAACGGGAGAAATCCAAGGTCAGCAGCCGTCGTGCTTCACCCGGACGCGGCGGCCCGGCGGCGCAGCGCGTGATCCCCAAGCCGCGGGGGCAGTGAATCGAACGCGGGTTTGTTCCGATTTTCGTCATGACGCCCGAAGTGATCATCGGCAACCACCAGGAGATCGTTCCGGTTCCCGAACGCTGGCTCACCGCCTTCGAGGAGGCGGCACCGGAAGCCGTGCGACTCGTCCTTGAACACCGCAACGGCAACGACGCGCCTCTGCCGCATCTGGGCATGCTCGAGGTCGCATTGGTCGACGACACCACCAGCGACCGTGTCCATCGCGAGTTCATGGACATCACCGGCCCGACCGATGTCATCACGTTTCATCACGGAGAGATCGTGATCGGTGCCGAAGTCGCGCGCCGCCAGGCCGAGGAGTACGACGAACCGCTCGCCCGCGAGATCCTGCGCTACCTTGTCCACGGCATGCTCCACCTCGCGGGCCACGAGGATTCGTCTCCCGAAAGCGCCGCAACCATGGAGCGACTGCAAGAGGAAATCGTCGGACAGCTCTGGCACAACGGTCTGCGGGATCGGTTGTCGGCCTGAGCATCCGCCGGGCAACAGGGTGCTCGCGGGGTGCCTGCCCGTGCTTTCACGCTCGCACCCGGTTCCGCCTTGATTCCGCGCTCGTCATCCCCTTTGCTCCGCCGCACATGTCCTCCCTCCCCACCGCTGACCTCCTGGCGCTCGACCTCGACGGCCTCAAGGCCCGTCTGTCGAAACTCAGGAGGTATCTTTGACGTCCCCACACTTGAAAACGAGATCCGCACGCTCGAGGAAGCCATGGGCGCGCCGGAATTCTGGAATGATCCGGACAAGGCGAGGTCGATCTCTTCGAAAGCAGCCGGTCTCAAGAAAAAACTCGAGTCGTTTTTGAAGCTTGAGTCGCGTGCGGCGGACATCGGCGAGGGCATCCAGCTCGCCAAGGAGTTCGACGACGCCGATCTCGCGCATGAGGCGATCCGCAACGCGGCCACGCTTGAGGCGGATCTGCGTTCGTTCGAGCTGCTCACCCTGCTCAACCAACCCGCCGATATTTCCCCGTGCTATCTCGTGATCCAATCCGGCGCGGGCGGCACCGAGGCCTGCGACTGGGCGCAGATGCTGCACCGGATGTACACGCGCTGGGCGGAGAGCAAGGGATACTCCGTCGAAACCCTCGATTGGCAGGACGGCGATGAGGCCGGATTGAGATCGGCGACACTCAAGATCACCGGCGACTACGCCTACGGTTTCCTCAAGAGCGAACGCGGCGTGCACCGGCTCGTGCGGATTTCACCGTTTGATGCCGCCGCCAAGCGTCACACTTCCTTTGCGGCGATCGACGCCACGCCGGAGATCTCCAAGGAGATCCACATCGAGATCGCCGAGAAGGACGTCGAGATCACCACCACGCGGTCCGGCGGCAAGGGCGGCCAGAATGTCAACAAAGTCGAGACCGCGGTGTTGTTGCGCCACCTTCCCACGGGCATCCTGATTCGTTCGACCGGCGCTCGCACCCAGGGAGCCAACCGCGAACTCGCCTACGAGATCCTCAAATCCAAGCTCCATCAGATCGAAGAGGACCGGCAGAAGGCCGAGTCGGAGCGCGCCTACGGTGAAAAAGGCGATGTCGCCTGGGGCAACCAGATCCGCTCCTACGTCTTCCAGCCGTATCAAAAGGTGCTCGACCTGCGCACCGGCGAGGAAACCAACAACATCCAAGCCGTGATGGACGGCGACATCGACGCCTTCATCGAGGCAAAGCTGCGCGGCAAGGTCCGCGTCAAGGGCGCCAAGGACGAGGACGAATAACCGCACCCGCGGCGGAAACCGATCCGTCCGGCCCCGCACGATGTCGCAAGAGCCGTCAACACCGCCGCAGGATCCGCCCGCCGGCATCGCGTTGTTCGATCTCGATGGCACCTTGCTGCCTTGGGATTGCCAACTGCTGTTCCGCCAGCACGTCACGCGACGCGAACCGTGGCGGATCCTCTTCCTGCCGTTGTTCCTTGCGGCCTTGCCGCTCGCGCCGCTGCTCGGCACGTCGCGCATGAAGCGCGTGTATCACTCGTATCTCCGCGGCATGACTACCGAAACCCTCGCGCGACATTCACGGGAATTCGCACCATCGGCCGTCGGCCGAATGCATCCGCCATTGCTCGATGAAGTCGCACGGCACCGTGCGGCGGGTCATTGGCTCATCCTCAGTTCCGCCAGCCCCGAGTGCTACGTCATGGAAATCGGACGCCTGCTCGGCTTCCACCTCGCACTGGGCACCCGCATCGGAGCGACCCGGCTTTTCCCACCGCTCGAAAACCACAAGGGCGAGGCGAAGACACGACGACTGCACGCGCTGCTGCCGTCATCGTGGTTCGGACCGGACGGGCGGCTGCGCAACTCCCATGGATACACCGACAGCCGCGCGGACCTGCCGATGCTCGGGCTTTGCGAACAAGTCACGTTGGTGAATCCCTCCCCCGCCCTCTCTG
>VHCM01000048.1 GCA_016871685.1 Verrucomicrobiota bacterium | reverse complement strand
GTCGCCGGGGAAGGCGGCCGCGAAGCGGGTGAGCACCGTCTTGAGGTTGGCCAAGTACGCCTTGCTCGCCCCGTCCTCGGATTTGGAGACCAGTAGTTTTTCGACCAGCTGACCCACGTTGGCACGGCTCAGCGGCTTGCACACGCGCCGGTAGTCGGCGGCCATCATGACCAGCGATTCGCTCTGGGCCACCTTGCGCGCCTGCACGTAGTCCTCGACGGCGGCCACCAGAGGGATGCCCATCGGATCGAGCATTTCCACCGCCTTCTTGAAGCTGTCGCGCTCGTGCGGCTTGAGGTCGGTGACGTGCTGCAGGCCGCTCTGGATCCGCTGTGCGACGAACATCGCCTCCTTGCGGGCGGCGGCCAGATCCGTGAACGCCCGGCGCATGCGTTTGCCCTCCCGGTAGTGGGCGATCAGGTAGCGCTTCCGCCCCTTGGATTCCGAGAGGTAGATGGGCACGCTCGCCGAGCCGAACCTCACCGTGGCGCACGGCCCTTTGCCCCCTTTGCGCGGGCGGGAAACCGGGGCGGCCGCGTGAGTTGTCACCCTTTTGTCACCACCCGCTTTCATGACGCGGGAAATCTGTCAAAAATGACGCCCTTTTTTGCTCCTAAACCATTGAAAATGAAGGGTTTTGGAGCAAGTACGAGGACTGGGACTCGAACCCAGGACCAATTGGTTAAAAGCCAACTGCTCTACCAGCTGAGCTATCCTCGCATGGGAAGTCCGTTTGGAGCGGACGGGGGTTGGGAAGATGCGGGCTGATTGGTTGATCATGCAAGCGAATAATCGCGAACAACCGGGATGGAATGCGCGTGGAGGCGCTGGGGCGGTCGGCGTGATGAACCACGGATGGAGACTGATGTCTTTCGAAGTGCACCGCGCGAAGTGGGGGTGCGCGTGCCTGTCGTGTCGGATGACACGGGCTGGAAGCCCGTGGTCCATGACAGGCAAGGATGCCTGTCTTCCAATGGAGCAATCTGCATCCGTGTTTATCGGCGTTCATCCGTGGTCCCTACTTGCGGGAGAGGAGTCGGACGAGCGGCCTAACCGCACGACGACGGCTGGAAAGCCGTCTTTGCCAACCATGGCGGCTTCGAGCCGCCACTCCGTGTGGCGACGAGCTGCTAGATGCGTTAGCGGCGCAGGACCGATGCGATGTCGTCGGCGAGGCGGGCGAGCAGTTTTGACTGTGCGGCGACGAGTGCGGCGTGGCCGTCGGCGCGGAGCGGTTCGCGGGCGGTGAAGGTGCGTGATGCGGCGACCTTGCGGGACGGCAGTTCGTGCGCGCGCCAACCGGCTTCGATGATTGCCTCGCCGTCGGCAGTGCCGTGGAACTGGCGGATGTCGAGGATGACTTGGTAGGCGATGTCTTGGTCGCCGCGCCACGGCCAGACGAGCACATTGCCGGTGCCGAGGCGTCGGCCGAGGTTGGCGGCGGTGACGCGGGCGATGGCCGACGACAGGTCGCCCGCCCAGCGGTGGTCGGCGGCGACATCGAGTTGGTGTGGCGATCGGGCGACGACGAGGTTTGGTCGGTCGATGTATCCGGCGAGCGCGACTGGTCCGACGCCGATGCCGGGTCCGCCGCCGGAGGGGGCGGGTCCGTCGGGGGTGAGCAGATAGAAATGGCCCGGTGCCGGGCGCGAAGCGCAGCCGACGACGAGTGCGACGGCGAAGAGGCAGGCGGTGAGGCGCGGGATCATGGCGGGGTCGCGGGTTCAGCGGTCGGCCGGGGTGGCCTTGGGTTCCGGGCTGCCGGCGGGATCGCGTCCGAAGATGAGCGAGTTCGGTTGTTCCTCGATGGTGGTGGCCACCGACTTGAGCGAGCGCAGCGTGGCGCGGAGTTCGTCGAGGGTGCGCAACAGGTCGCCTTGGACCGCGCCGTCGGGGCCGAGGCTCGAGACCGACGATTCGAGGGCTTCGATCGAGCGGCGCAGGTTGGCGGGCAGTTCGCGCAGTGCCGGGTCGTCGAGCATTGCGCGCGCGGATGCGGCGGCAGCGGCGATTTCATCGACTGCTTTGGTGAATTGCACCGATTCGAGTTTGTCGAACAGAGCGGAGAGCCTGGCCTCGAGTTGTGCGAATCCGGAATAGACCGTGGGCACCGAGTGGTATCCGCCGACCGATCCGAGTTCCGCCGGCACCGCGTCGTCGAGGTAATCAAAGTCGACGTAGAGCGCGCCGGTGATGAGGCTGCCCGTCTTGAGCGACGCGCGCAGGCCGGACGCCACCGCCTTGCGCAAAAACGAAATGTCTTGTGACGGGTCGGTGCCTGCCGCGGCGTCGGCGGAGATGAGCGAGGGATCGATCTCGACGAGCACCGGGATGCGCGGATCCCCCGGCGAGGGTGCCAGCGCCAGCGAGATATCGGTCACGCGGCCGATGGGAATGCCGCGAAACTCGACCGGCGATCGCTTCGCGAGTCCGCGCACCGACTGATTGAACAACAGGAGCAGTTTGAGGGTCGGGTCGAAGGACGAGCCCATCGCCTCGTCCTCGTCGCGGTAGAGGCGGAACATGGTGCCGTCGGCGACCAGCTCGCCGCCATGCGCGCCGGCGGCGGTGCCGAACGCGACCCCGCCGGAGAGCATCGACTGCAGCGAAGGGGTGCGCACCTTGAACCCCTCGGCACCCGCGCTGATGTCGATGCCGCTGGTGTTCCAGAAGCGTGTGTGGCTGTTGACCAATCCCGCGTGCTCTTTGCGGATGAAGCCGTTGTAGGAAACGCTGACGCCGTCGGCGGAGAGCGAGCGCGCCTCGATGCGGCCGACCTCGAAGCCGCGGAAGTAGATCGGCGAACCTTCGACGAGCAGTCCCGCCTCGTCGGTGACGAGCACCACGCGGCGTCCCGGCACGCTGAGGCTGGTGGCCGGCGGCGTTTCCAGTCCGGTGAATTCCGATTCGCGCGGCGCGTCGGGATTGCCCGGATCGAGTTCGACGTAGGCGCCTTGGATGAGTGTGGTGAGTCCGCTGATGCCCGCACCGGTGACGCGCGGCTTGACCACCCAGAAGCGCGTGCCGCGACGCAGCAGATGCGCGGCGTCTTCCTCGAGTTCGATGCGCACGACCACCGAGTTGAGATCGTCGGCCAATCCGACATCGGTGACCATGCCGACCTTGACCGAGCGGCAGCGCACTTCCGTGCGACCGGCGTAGATTTCCTCCGCGGTGTCGAAGGTGACTTGAGCGACCGGGCCTTGGGTGGCGAAATTGCGGATCAACATCCATCCGCCGAGCAGCACGGCGAGCAACGGCACGACCCAGACGAGATTCCAGACGCGCGCGGTTGTGACGACCGGCGCGGGTGGCTGCGGTGATAGGGCGGGATCGTTCAATCGGGTGGGGATTCGCGGGTTTGGATGCGGGCCGGATCTTGTCGCGTGTCGAGGCGGTCCCAGAGCAGGCGCGGATCGAAGGCCATCGCCGCGAGCATGGTAAACACGACGACGCCCGCGAACGCAAGCGATCCCGGCCCGGGAATGACCGACATGTAATTTCCGAGCTGCAGCAGGGCAACCAGGATGCCGACGACGAAGATATCGACCATCGACCAGCGGCCGAGCAGTTCGGTGATGCCGTGAAGGCGCACGAGCGCGGCGGGTGATGGATGCAGCCATCCGGAGGCCGCGGCGCAGAGCCAGAGGAGCGTGACGATCTTGATGATGGGGATGACGATCGAGGCGGCGAAGATCACCAATGCGATCGGATAGTCGCCGGATTCCCAGAATGTGAGCATGCCGCCGATGATCGTGCTCGGGGTGACCCGGCCGAGTTCGACGATGGTGAGCATCGGCAGCAGGTGTGCGGGCAGGCAGAGCGCGGTGGCGGCGGCGAGCATTGCCAGCGTGCGGCGGATGCTGTCCGGCTTGCGCAGGTGCAGGGCCGACGCGCAGCGCGGACAGCGCGCGGGTGGCAGCGGCGAGACCCGTCCGCAGACTTCGCAGGCGGCGAGTCCGCGATCGGCGGCCTTGACGATTCCGGGTGGTGGGGCGGCGCTCATCATCTGGCGGGGCCTGCGGTTTGTCCGCCGCGCGCGATTTCCATGCGGTCCCAGAGTTCCTCGCGATCGATGCCGGCGACTGCGGCGGCCATGAACAGCATGAGCATGCCGAACGACCAGAATCCGGCGCCGAACTCGACATCGGCCACCTTGATGAGTTTGAGCAGGCTGACGATCACGCCGAGCATGAACACCTCCACCATGTTCCATGGCTCGCTGCGGTACATCCATTTCGCGACCGACACCGCGCCCGGTGCCGAGCGGCCGAAGTGCAACGGCAGGCAAACGTAGACGAGGCCGCCGGCGAGGACCAACGGCGTGACGATGGTGAAAAGGATAACCGAAACCCCGAGCAGCGGCGAATCCTGGTCGATGAGCGCGCGCGCCGCGCCGACGAGCGTGAGCTTCGAGCGCATGCCGGCGGCGTCCATGATCAGGAACGGGAAAAAATGCGCGAGGACCATCGCCGTGAGCGCGGCGATGCCGAAGGCGGTGGCGCGGGCGAGCGAGGCCGGGCGGTTCTGGTAGAGCATGGTGCCGCAGCGGGTGCAGCGTGCGGCGAGGCCTTCCTCGACGGGTTCCGAGACATGCAGCGCATCGCAGAACCGGCAGGCCGAGTGACGCGTGCCCGCGGGTTTCGGCCAGGTTTCGGCCGCCCGCCTGCTGGTTCGGGGTGTGCTCATGGATTCGGGCAAGCGACGACGCGCAGCGAGAGTTCGCCGATGCCCTCGACGCCGCATTCGACGTGGTCGCCGGGCTGCAGGTAGCGCGGCGGGTCCATGCCCATTGCGACACCCGACGGCGTGCCGGTGGCCACGACATCGCCGGGCAGCAGCGTCATGAACCGGCTGATGTAGCTGATGAGTTGTTTCACGTTGAACATCATGTCGCCCGTCCAACTGTTCTGGCGCAGCTCGCTGTTCACCTTGCACCACAGCCGGAGTTTTTGCGGATCGGCGATCTCGTCCGGCGTGACCAGCCACGGTCCCATCGGCGCGAAGCTGTCGGCGCTTTTCCCCTTGGTCCATTGCCCGCCCATTTCCTTTTGGAACACGCGCTCCGACACATCGCAGAATACCGAGTAGCCGGCGACGCAGTCGAGTGCGTCGTGCTCGGCGACATCGGATGCCGCGCGACCGATCACCACCGCCAGTTCGACCTCGTAATCGAGCTTGAGCGCGCCGCGCGGGGTGATCACGTCGTCGTACGGACCGCTCCACGCGCTGGGTGCTTTGAGAAACAGCGCGGGCTCGCTCGGGATGCCTTCGTTCATTTCCTTGGCGTGCTCGAGGTAGTTCTTGCCGACGCAGACGATCTTTGACGGCCGGTCGACCGGCGGGCCGAGCCGCACCTCCGGGCCGATCTCGCGTCCGCCCGGGCATCCGTCGGCCACCCACTCGGCGAGCGCCTCAAGTCCGCCCGTGGCGAAGAACCCCTCGTCATAGTCCTGAAACTCGCCAGCGGCATCGAGGCGTCGGCCGTCGGCCAGCAGAATCCCGGGTTCCTCGCGGCCTGCGTCGCCGTGGCGGATCAATCTCATGGGAGGACCATAGCCCATCGATGACCCGGCTGAAATGCGAAAATCCGTCATTGCAACCTCATCGCCGACCGTGCGGATCTCCTGATTGCGCTTTCCAAATCCCGGCGGATCCTGACGATGACCGATCACGAGATGTTCCGACGCATGACCTTGATCCGCCGATGCCTGCCGGGATGCGCCATCGCCGCCGTCGTGGTTGCGGCCGCGGCGCATGGTCAATTCGCGCTGACGCCCGGCGCTCCCGCGTCGCGGTCGGCGTTGATTTCCGAAATGCGCGTGATTGCCGCCGGGTTGCCGTTCGAGGTTGCGTTGAGTCTCGAGCATCCCGTTGGTTGGCACAGTTATTATCGCAACAGCGGCGGGATCGAACAAGCGCCGGTGATCACGTGGTCGCTGCCTGCCGGGTTCTCGGCGGGTGCGATGCGCTGGCCGGTGCCGGAGGTGAAGGACGGGCTGCTTGGCAAGAGCTTCGTCCACCGTGGTGATCCGGTGTTGCTCGTCGAGATCACGCCGCCCGCGGAATGGGCCGTTGGGGAAACCGTGACGCTGACTGCGGAAGCGGAGTGGCAGATTTGCAAGGAGAGCTGCATCAACGAACGCAAGGCATTCACGTTGACGCTTGGAACCGACAATCGCGCCGAGTCCGATCCTGCGGCGGCGGAGTTGTTCGAGCGGGCGCGGGCGCGGTTGCCGCAGCTGCGCGAGGCATGGACTTACGACGCCCGCGACGACGGCGGCGACGTCGTGCTGCGCATTGGCGCGGGAATGTCCGATGCCGTGACGATCACCGACTTCGTGCCGGATGTTCCGTTTCTGCGCGCGGCGAGCGACGGCGGATCGATCGCGCGCGACGGCGGTGATTGGACGATCCGCTTGAAACGCGCGGACACAGACGTGCTGGGCAACGCGATCCCGCAGGGCGACGCGCTCTCGGGCGTGCTGCTCGGCGAGCCCGCGGTGATCGTGCCGCCGATCGCGATCGGGCGCAACGCCGCCGCAGCGAATTCCGATGAGCGGCTGCTTCCCGAAGCGATGGGTTTTCCCGCGATCGTGCTGGGGATGTTTCTCGGCGGATTGTTGCTGAACCTGATGCCCTGCGTGTTTCCGGTGATCGGGTTGAAGATCATGGGCTTTGTGCGTCAGGCCGGGGCCGACCGCCGCGCGATCGCACTGCACGGATGGGTCTTTGCGATTGGGGTGCTGGCGTCGTTCGGCGTGTTGAGCGGCTTGTTGTTCGCGGCGCGGGGCGCGGTTGGCGCGGTCGGCTGGGGATACCAGTTGCAGCAACCCTGGGTGGTGCTCGCACTGCTGCTCGTGATGTTCGTGTTCGCGCTCAATCTCGCCGGCGTGTTCGAGATCGGCACCTCCGCGACATCGGTCGGCGGATCGCTACAATCGCGCCATGGATTCGGCGGATCGTTTTTTTCCGGCGTGCTTGCCACGGTGGTCGCCACTCCCTGCTCGGCACCGTTCCTTGGTGCCGCGATCGGCGCGGCGGTCGCGTTGCCAGCGGTGTCATTCTTCTCCGCGTTCGCGGCGATGGCCGTTGGTCTCGCACTGCCTTACGTGGTGCTTTCCTCTTTCCCTTCGTGGGTCGGGCGTCTGCCGCGACCCGGTCCGTGGATGGAGAGTTTCAAGCAATCGATGGCATTCCTGCTCTTCGCCACGGCGGGATTCCTGCTCTGGGTGTACGCCGGCATCACCGGCCTCGACCACTTGCTCGGCGCGGTGTTCGGCCTCTGCGCGGTGGCTACAGCCGCATGGATCCACGGCCGGTGGAACCTGCCGCACCGTCGGCGCGGCGTGCGGCTCACCGCGGGCGCGCTCGCGATTGGATTTGCCGCGCTCGGCGTCGAGCTTGCACGACCGCCCGCGGCATCCGCGATCGACTGGCAGCCGTGGTCGCAAGCGCGGGTGGACGAACTGCTCGCCGACGGACGCCCGGTGTACATTGATTTCACCGCGCGTTGGTGCGCGACTTGCCAGTTCAACAAAAAACGCGCGTACACGCCGGAAGTCGCGGCGGCGATGGGGCAAAAGCGCGTCGTTGCGCTGGTGGCCGACAAAACCCGGCCGGACCCCGCGATCGACCGCGCGCTCGAAGCATTGGGCCGCAGCGCGATTCCAGTGAACGTGCTGCTTATGCCGGGCAAACCGCCGCACATCCTGCCGGAACTGCTCTCACCCGACGACGTGCTCCGCGCGCTGGACGGGTGGTGATGCTACGACACAAAGCGCGCGGACCCGCCATCGCATCGATTGATTGATGGCTTGTGTCGCAGGCTCGCCGCCGTTTCGCTCGGCGCATGCGCCGCTTTCATCACGACGACTTCGCCGACACTGCCGCATTGCTGCGCGCCAAAGGCGGCGAGCGCATCTCGGTGTGCATCCCGACGCTGGACGAGGCGGACACCATCGGCGCAATCGTCGGCACCATCCGACGCGAACTCATGGATGATGTGCCGTTGGTGGACGAACTGCTGGTCATTGATTCCGGCTCGTCCGACGGCACGCGCGAGGTCGCCGCGGCCGCCGGTGCCACCGTGTTGCTCTCGTCGGACATCGCGCCGGAACACGGCAGCATCCGCGGCAAGGGCGAAAACCTGTGGAAAGCGCTGCACGCCGCCAGCGGCGGCATCTTGTGCTACCTCGACGGCGACATCGCCAACTTCCACGCCGGATTCGTGCGCGGCTTGGTCGGCCCGCTGCTCACCGAGCCCGACATCAGCTATGTGAAAGGATCCTACGAGCGTCCGTCTGCCGATGGAGACGGACGCACGACCCACGGCGGCGGCCGGATTTCCGAAATCCTTGTGCGTCCACTGATCTCGTTGTTTCTGCCGGATCTCGCGCCCGTGTTGCAACCGCTCTCCGGCGAATACGCCGCGCGCCGCGAGCTGCTCGAGTCGCTCGCGTTCCCGACCGGCTATGGCGTGGAGATCGCCCACCTGATCGACCTCGCGCGGGACGACCGACTCGATGCGGTGGCGCAGACCGATCTCGTGCGGCGCGTCCACCATCACCGCGACGACGGCGAACTCGGCGATGCCGCATTCGCCATTTTGCCGTCGTGCTGCGTCGGCTCGCACGCGACGGCATCGTCACGACACATCATCCGCTGCCGACCCTGCACCGCCGCTGGCGGATCGACGGCAATGGTGCGGTGGAAACCCTGCGCGAGATCCCGGAGCCCGAGCGACCGCCGCTCGCCGGGCTGCGCTGCCGCTGAGCCGAAATCACCCGCGTGACTTGCGCGGACGCAACGACATCGCGCGTCGCAGCCACGCCACCGGCATCGCCGAGATGAACGCCGCGGCCAACGCCGTGCGCTTGCCCGGAAACACGCGCGCCCTGCCGCGCTCGAGCGCCGCCAGCGACTCGGAGACCACCCGTTCCTTCGGCATGAAGAACCACCAGCGGGGGATGTCGCGTCCGCCACCCGGTCGGCGCGCGATCTCGCCGAATTCCGTGTGGACCGGACCCGGGCACACCGCGATCACGCGGATGCCGTGTCCGCCCAGCTCGATGCGCAGCGCTTCGGAGAAACTCGTGACGTAGGCCTTGGTCGCGGCATACACCGCGAAATCCGGGATCGGCAGTTCGCCCGCGAGCGAACTCACGTTGACGATCGCCCCGCCGCCGGAGGCGATCATGCCCGGCACCAACGCATGGGCGAGATGCGTGAGCGACTCGATGTTGAGCCGCAGCATCGGCGAGATCCTCGGCCATGCCGCACCGGCGAACTCGCCGTAGTCGCCGACCCCGGCGTTGTTGATCAACACGTCGGGGACGATGCCCAGCGCGGCCATCCGCGCGAGCAGCGATGCGCGCTCGTCCGGGTCCGACAAGTCCGCGGGCAACACCGTTACCGATGTGTCCGGCGCTTCGGCGCGCAGGCGCTGCGCCAACTGGTCGAGCCGTTCGGCGCGGCGGGCAGTGAGCACGATGTTGGGCACGCGCCGCGCGAGCTGCAGCGCGTATTCCTCGCCAATCCCGGCGGATGCCCCGGTGATCAGCGCGGTGGATCGCGATTTCAGAAAGGCCATCTCGGGAGTCGCCGCTAGGGGTTGCGGATTCAATCGCCGATGACGATCGAGGCGGGATCCCAGTCGACCTTCGGCAGCTTCATGCCGAGTCCTGCGAGCGTATCGACCATGATGCGCGCCACGCAGAGGTTGCGATACCACTTGCGGTCGGCGGGCACGACGTACCACGGCGCGCATTCGGTGGAGGTTTTGGCGAAGACCTCCTCGTAGGCCGCCATGAAATCGTGCCAGAGCTTGCGGTCGGCGAGATCGTCGGGATTGAACTTCCAGTGCTTGTGCGGGTTGCGCAGGCGCGACTCGAGACGCCGCTTCTGCTCGTCGCGCGAGATGTGGAGGAAGATCTTGACGATGGTGGTGCCTTCTTCGGCGAGCATGCGCTCGAACTCGACGATGTGGCGGTAGCGGCGTTGCCAGACTTCCTTGGGAAAGATGTGCTTCACCCGCACGGCAATGATGTCCTCGTAGTGGCTGCGGTTGAAGATCACCATCTGTCCGGTGGCCGGCACCTTCGAGTGGACCCGCCACAGGAAATCGTGCGCGAGTTCCTCTTCGGTGGGTTTCTTGAACGACCGGACGTGGATGCCCTGCGGGTCGATGTGCGAGAAGACGTGCTTGATGCAGCCGTCCTTGCCCCCGGTGTCCATCGCCTGCATCACCACCAGCACGCGGTGCCGGTTCTGCGCATAGAGCATTTGCTGCATGTCGCGCAGTTGGTCCTGCAACTCGCGGAACTGCGGCTCGAACTCCGATTTGTCCGCGCCGTTGAACAACGACTTCTCGGCCGGATGAATGCCATCGAGATCGATCGTCGATCCCGGCTTCACCCGATATCGCTCCATGGCACCACGCACCGGCATGGATGCAATCAGGCACACCGGGACGGGAAATGACAAGCACCGGGTGCGCCGCGGGGCGCGATCAGCCGAGCCAAGCGTCGAGGCCCCGCGGATCCGCGGCGATTTCCCGCGCACCGGCGGCGGCAAGCGCGGCGCGGTCGTGATACCCCCATCCTACGGCGATCCCACGCATTCCGGCGCGGCGCGCGGTTTCCAAGTCCACGGTCGAGTCGCCGACCAGCGCGGCATCGGTCGGCGGGACACCTGCGGTTGCGGCGATTTCCAGCGCGCCCGCGGGATCGGGCTTGCGTGGCACGTCGTCGCGCTGACCCAGCACTGCGACGAAGCCGGCTTCTGGAAACAAGGCATCGACGATTTCCACGGTGAAGTCGTGCGATTTATTGGACAACACGGCGATGGACTTGCCCGAGGTGCGGATGCGCTGGAGCAGGTCTTGGACGCCGGGGTAGACCGAGGTGCCGTCGCGCCAGGACAGCGCGTAATCGCGGAGGTAGAGCCGCAGCAACGAAGCGGACAGATCCGGGTCGGCCCCGCTTGGTCCGGCACGCATCACCAAGTCGCGCACTCCGTTGCCGATGAACGAGCGGATCCGATCGTGCGAATGACCGGGCAGTCCGTGCGCGACGAGCGTGCGGTTGAGTGAGGCGGCGATGCCGGGCAACGAATCCACGAGCGTGCCGTCGAGGTCGAAGATCACGCAGCGGGTCACGGCCCGAGTTTGCACTGCCCGGGCGCGAAGGAAAAAGGAAAAGGCTTCCGATTCAGAACCCGCAGAGCGCCAAGATCTCCGCATCGCTGAAATGCTCGGGATGATCGGCGGCGGCGATGAGCATCTCGGTGTCGGCGATTTCGTCGATCGGATCGGCGTGCGGATCGGTGAACAAGGCGGACGGCGCGGGGCCGCTTTGCGGAGCGAGAATCGCGAAGACGAGCGCGGCGACGGCACCGGCGAACGCGGTGAGGGGCACGGGTGAAACGACGGCCGACCACCAGCGGCGGGGCGCACCGGAAAGCCGGGCGGCACGCAGCGTGTCGTCGGCAAAGCGGGTGCGGGCCTGCGCCGTCGGCGAGCCGGCCAAAAGCCGCCACACCGGATCGGATTCCAGCGTGGCATCGTCGGCGTGCGGATCGGATTTCATGGGGCCTATTGGATGAAACCCCGCACCCGGGAAAAAGTCGCGCGGAATCAGACGCCCCGGCGGTCGCCCCACAGGCGGACGTGCAGGCGATCGGCAAAACGCAGCCCGTGGTCGCGGCACGCGTCGGCCAGCCAGGCGGCGTGGCGGTCGAGCGCGGCGGCGTTGCGCCCCTCGGGCATGAGCAGGATGCGCGCGCGCGGGATCGCGTGGTCGGCCGAAAGCGCGAGCACTTCGTCTAGGTCGGCGGGTGATGCGACGACGAATTTGAACCATGCCATGGGCGAGGCGGCGAACCATGCGAGCACGGCGGGCACGAGCCGCAGCGCGGCGGACATCCCGGAGTTCGCGAGCTTGGGCGAGACGTTGAATTGCGAGACCTCTGCGGCGAATGTGTCGCCGGGCAGGATCGTGCCGTTGGTTTCCACCTCGACCACGCAGTCCGGCACGGCGGCGCGGACGATGCGGATCAGTTCGAGGAACGCGTCTTGTTGCAGCAACGGCTCACCGCCGGTGAGAACGACGCGCGGGCAATCGAATGCAAGCACGCGCCGTGCGGCGTCGGCCGGGGTGGTCTCGTAGGTCAGCTCGGCCTTGCGGTGCTTGGTATATCCCGGTGATCCGTCCTTTTCGTGCTTCCATGGGGTGCCTTCGAAATTCCACGTGTGGTCGGTGTCGCACCAGACGCAGTGCAGGTTGCAGCGCGAGGCCCGCACGAATACGGCGGGACAACCCGCGGAGATCCCCTCCCCTTGGATCGTGTGGAAGATCTCCGGTCCGTCGCCGAGCCGCGCGAGTTTCATCAGCGCGGAAAACCAAGCATGGAACGACGCGGATGGACATCGAATTCCGATCCGGCTAGGTTCCGCCCATGAGCATCATCACCGGCCGGGGCGATTCGGGAGAGACCGACCTGTTGTTCGGCAAGCGCATTGCCAAGAATTCACCGCGCATCGAGGCGCTCGGCGCGGTCGATGAATTGAACGCCGCGCTCGGACTGGCGCGCGCCACGGGCGGCGATGCCGCGCGCGTCGGATTGATCGACCACATCCAGGAGTCGCTGGTCGGGCTGATGGGTCAGCTCGCGACGCTGCCGGAAGACGAAGCGGCTTACTTGGCAAAAGGCTTTCCGCTGATCGGCGACGCCGATGTCGAGTGGCTCACGCAAACCGCGCGCGAGCACGAGGCGCGCGGGATCCGCTTCACCGGCTGGGCGCGTCCCGGCGCGGAGGGATCGGTCGCTCGCGCGGCGCTCGATGTTGCGCGCACGATCGCACGACGGGCCGAACGCAAGGTGATGGCGCTGCACGACAGCGGCGAGTCCGTACCGGAGCCGGTGAGGTTGTTCTTCAACCGGCTGTCCGATCTACTGTGGATCCTCGCACGGACGGACGACGGCGCGTGAGAGACACCGCCTCAACGTCCGCGTAACTGGGTCCACGCCGCATTGGCCCGCGATGATGCGACGGCTGCTTCGATGAACGCCATACCCTCGACACCGTCGTCGATCGTCGGGAAATCATAGCCAGCCGCGCGCGGGTGCCTGCCGTCGATGTGATCGGCGATCGCCTCGGCGGCCGCGAGGTAGACATTGGCGAACGCCTCGATGAACGCCTCCGGGTGGCCGAAAGGCAGTCGCGTGTTCTTCGCCGCCTCGGGTCCGATGTAGCTGTTGCCGCGGCGGCGGATTTCGCGCGGTTTGTCCGCGTACTTGACGATCAGCTCGTTGGGGTGCTCCTGGTGCCATTCGAGCGATGCCTCGGTGCCGTAGATCCGGACGTTGAGGTTGTTCTCGTCGCCGGTGGAGATTTGCGACGCGTAGAGCACGCCGCGCGCGCCGTTGTCGTAGCGGCAGAGCATGCTGCCATCGTCGTCGAGCGGTCGGCCGGGGATGAACGTGTTGAGGTCCGCCGCGATTTCGAGCAGCTCGAGTCCGGTGATGTAGCGCACGAGGTTTTCGGCGTGCGAGCCGATGTCGCCGATGCAGTTCGACACGCCGGCGACCGCGGGGTCCATCCGCCAGTTCGAGATCGCGCCGTCGGCGTGGTCCTTGAGCGCGGTGATCGCGTAGCCCTGCGGGTATTCGGCGACGATCTTGAGGATCCTGCCGAGCGCGCCGGCGCGCACCATCGCCCGTGCCTCCTTGACCATCGGGTAGCCGGTGTAGTTGTGGGTGAGGGCGAAGACCAGTCCGCTGCGCGCGACGATCTCGCGGAGTTCGAGCGCCTCGGCCAGCGAGAAGGCCAGCGGTTTTTCACAGACGACGTGGATGCCCGCCTCGAGAAACGCCTTGGCCACCGCGTGATGCAGGTCGTTGCGCGCGACGATCGAGACAAAGTCGATGCGCTCGCCCGGCGGCAGAGCGGCCTCACGCGCCGCCATCTCGGCGAAGCTCGCGTAAACGCGCGACGGATCGAGGAAGAGATCCTCGCCCGAGAGCCGTGATTTTTCCGGATCGGAGGAAAAGCATCCGGCGACCAGTTCGATCCGGCCGTCGAGGTTGGCAGCCATGCGGTGGACGTTGCCGATGAAGGCACCGCGGCCGCCGCCGACCATGCCCATGCGGAGTTTGCGGTTCATGATGGATGCGGATGAGGTGTGGATGTGAATGTGGATGGAAAGCCGTCGTGAACTCACAGCGACACCGGCGCGCCGGACGCCGCCGAGGCGTAGATCGCGTCGATGATCTTCATGAGCTTGAGCGCCTCGTCGGGCGTGTTGAGCGGTGCGGCGCGGCCCTCGATCGCATCGACGAAATTCGCGGCCGAGGCGATGCGGCCCATGTCCTCGCAGGCCGGAGTGACGATGTCGCGGTTCACGCTGCGGCCGTGCTCCTGGACGTAGAGTTCACAAGTGTCGATCGCGGTTTCGTCGAGTCCGTCACGACCGAACAATCGCTCGACCTTGCCGCCGGCCGACGTGCCTTGGAAGACGACCGAGACCTCCTCGCGTTTGACCATTTCCGCCCACGATACTTGCAGTGTGAGCACTTGGCCGGTCCTGAAGGTGACAAACCCGTGGGCCGCCGCCTCGACGTCGGTGACGCCGTCCGCGCGATCGGGAATGCCCCAAGGACCTTTGAACCCCTTGTCACCCATGAACGTGTCGAAGGTGTTGGCAAGCACATGGGCCGGCTCGGGATAGCCCATGAAGTGCAGCGCGAGGTCGATCATGTGCAGCAGGTCGATCACCGGTCCGCCGCCGGAAAGCGTCTTGGTGGTGAACCATCCGCCGAATCCTGGAATGCCGGTGCGGCGGATCCACTTCGCCTGGGCCGAGTTGATGCGGCCGACGGTGCCGTCGCGCACATGGTCGAGCATCGCGCGCGACTCGGGCCG
>VHCM01000047.1 GCA_016871685.1 Verrucomicrobiota bacterium | reverse complement strand
GTGTTCACACCGCCCGGCGACATCGTCTACACCGACGGCCGTTTTCTTTCGCTTACCGCGTGCACCGCAGGCGTGAAGACCGTGACGCTGCGCGAGGGCTCGGTCGTGACCGATGCGCTCGATGGCAACGCGGTCGGCGAGGGCAGGACATTCGAAGCCGACCTCAAGGAAGGAGAAACCCGCGTCTACCGCATCGCGCCGCGCAAATGAGCGGCATCCTGCGACGCGATCAATAGCTGCGCCCCCAGAGCACGCGCCGCGGCGTGTCGCGGCCGGTGAGAAAACAAGCGTTGCCGACCTGCGCAGCGCAGGGGATCGCCGATGCATCCAGTGGAATGCAGCGGATCGTGATCCGGTGGGTTTTCGAAAGCTCCTGCTCCTGCTCCGGAGTGCCGTCCCAAGCAGTGAGCAACCAACCGGGCTGATCCTGCCGCCAGTGGCGCTCGAAGGCATCGGCCGAGTCGCAGGGCGTGATGTTCGCATCGCGGAACGCGGCGGCGCGCTCGAGCAGGGCGCCGTGAATGCCCGTCAGCATCTCCGGCGCGGATGCGGCGAATGCCGACGCGTCCATGAATTCCTTTTCGGCCGACGGCCGGTCGCGGCGCTGCACGCAGACCTTGCCGCTCTCGACATCGCGCGGACCGATCTCGACGCGCAACGGCACTCCCTTCTTGATCCACTCCCACTTCTTGATGCCGCCGCCGAGGTCGCGCGAGTCGATCTGCACGCGCAGCGGTTCGCCGTGGTACAACTGCGCGCGCAGCGCCTCGGCGAGCGAATCACAGGCTGCGAGCACCGCCGCACGGCTCTCCTCCTTGGGTGTCACCGGCAGGATCACAATCTGGCGCGGCGCGACGCGCGGCGGCAACACCAGTCCGTCGTCGTCCGAGTGCGCCATGATCAGCGTGCCGATGAGCCGTGTCGACACGCCCCACGATGTCGTGTGCGCGTGCTGCACCGTGCCGTCGCGACCGGTGAACGAAATGTCCTGCGCCTTGGAGAAGTTCTGCGCAAGGTAATGCGAGGTTCCCGCCTGGATCGCCTTGCAGTCCTGCACCATCGCCTCAACGGTCAGCGTGCTCTCCGCGCCGGGGAACCGCTCGTTCTCGGTCTTCTCGCCCGCGATCACCGGGATCGCCAGGTGATCGCGCAGAAAGTCCTCGTACACGCCGTGCATGCGCCGCGTCTCCTCGAGTGCTTCCTCGCGCGTCTCGTGCGCCGTGTGCCCCTCCTGCCACAGAAACTCCGCCGTGCGCAGGAACAAGCGCGGCCGCATCTCCCAGCGCATCACGTTCGCCCATTGGTTGATGAGCAGCGGCAGATCGCGGTACGACTCGATCCAACGCGCAAAGGCCACACCGATGATCGTCTCCGAGGTCGGGCGGATCACATACGGCTCGGCCAGCTCGCCGGTCGGAATCATTTTGGTTTTCCCGGTCGATTCATCCTTCACCGCCTCAAGTCGGTGATGCGTCACCACCGCGCACTCCGTGGCAAAGCCCTCGGCGTGCTCGGCCTCCTTTTCGAGATAGGAAAGCGGGATCAACAATGGAAAGTAGGCGTTTTGATGACCTGTCTCCTTGAACCGGCGATCGAGTGCCTGCTGGATGAGTTCCCAGATGCCGTAGCCCCAGGGTTTGATGACCATGCAGCCTCGAGTCTCCGAGGTTTCGGCGAGGTCGGCGGCCTTGATGACCTGCTGGTACCACTCGGGGAAATCCTTGCTGCGGGTCGGTTGGATGGCGGTTTTCTCGGCGGGCATGATGGTGGGGCGGATTGGAACCCCGCGCACGCGGTCAGGGCACGAAAAAAAACCGGGTGGCTCGCCGACCGGAGGTTTGACACGGATCGGCTGGCAGCGCAGGTTGGCTTTCGCATCACCCCGTTTCACGACGCATGAGCGACAATCCCACTCCACCGACCCCGCCGACGCCACCCACGCCGCAGCCTCCTGCTGCCGCGCCTTCGAAGCAGACCTCGAGCGTCCCGCTCAAGAAGGAGACCGTGCGCGTCACGCTGCGTGCGGCGGATGCCCCCGCCGTTCCTTCGGCCACGGTGCCGATGGCTCCTCCGGTGAGACCGCCGGTGCCCGGTGCACCGCCTGCCGCGCCGACCGCACCGCTGCGCCCGACTGCGCCGCTTCCGGGTGCCGCGCCTGCTGCCGCGATGGCTGCTCCGGCACCAACCGTCCGCCTTGCCAGCGCGCCGCCGCCGGCGGCCGTGCCCGGCATCGCACCCAAACCGGCATTGCCTCCGAGCGGTGCCACCACGCAGCTTCCCAAAGCCACGGTGCAGCTCCAGCCGCCCACTTCGCCGATCGGCGCGGGTGTTCCCGCTCCCACCATTGCGGCCGCACCAGTGGCCGAAGAAACCGAAGAAGCCAGCCCGCTGGAAAAGATCCTTGCCGGCGTCGGCCTCGTCGCCGCGCTGGTGCTGCTTGCCCTGCAGCTCTCGTTGGCCAACACCTGGATCAGCGCTCCGGACAACCCGAACGCGGGCAGTTGGGGCCAGTTGTTCCAATAATCCCATCCCCAGCCCTCGCCCGACATGGCACTGCCAATCGTCAACCTGCTGCTCGCCGCCGTCGTCCTCGCGCTCGCCATCGTCGCCGGGATCACCCCGGTCGGCTGAGGCTGCGCACCGCGTCAGCGCACCCGCGCGCACCGCGACCCCTGCAAAACGGCCGCCGCGTCCTCTTGACGCCGGTTCATCCCGCGTCCACGTTTCCTCCGCCATGGCCCTGACCCTCAACGAAACGAATTTTCAATCCGAAGTCCTCGATTCCAACGTGCCCGTGCTCGTCGATTTCTGGGCCGAGTGGTGCGGCCCCTGCAAGATGATCGGTCCGGTGATCGACCAGCTCGCCGACGACCTTGGCGGCCAAGCCAAGGTGGGCAAGGTGAATGTCGATGACGCGCGCGAACTTGCCGCGCGCTACAACGTGCGCTCGATCCCTTTCCTGCTCTTCTTCAAGAACGGCGAGGTCAAGGACCAGGTGGTCGGCGCCGGGGTCACCAAAGACCAACTCAAGGCCAAGCTCATGGCCCTCGCGTGAGGCCGGGTCGCGGGCCTTGCATCCGCCAGGACCTGCTCCGCCAATCCATCGGAAAATCCGCGGTTTTCATGGCGACAACCGTTGACGTCCGTCGGCCCCATCCGTAGGCTGCGCCCCCTTTCTCCACCATCATGACACCCACGACGCGCGGTTTCCGCGAGCTGAAAGCAGTGGTCGTCCGATTCGCCGGTGATTCCGGCGACGGCATGCAGGTCGTCGGCGAACGCTTCACCGATACGAGCGTCACCGTGCCGAATGCCATCGCGACCTTTCCGGACTACCCTGCCGAGATCCGCGCCCCGGTCGGCACCATCGCTGGCGTTTCAGCATTCCAAGTCCACTTCGGCAGTATCAACGTGCTCACTCCGGGCGACGAACCCGACGCGCTCGTCGCGATGAATCCGGCCGCCTTGGCCGTGCACTTGTCCGACCTCGCCGAACGTGGATTGCTCATCGCCAACACCGCGGCGTTCAACGAGGAAAACCTCAAGATGGCCGGCTATGCGGCGAACCCGCTCGACGATCCGGAGTTGAGAAAAAAATACGACGTGATCGCGGTGGACATCACCGGCCTTGCCGTCGAAGCGCTCAAGGACAGCACGCTGAGCCACCGTGACAAGCTGCGCACGAAGAATTTCCTCGCGCTCGGATTCACCTACTGGGTTTACGGCCGACCACTCGAGCCGACGATGGCATTCATCCACGCGAAATGGGGAACGAAGGCTCCGGAGGTGGCCGACGCCAACATCCGCGTGCTCAAGGCGGGGTATTTCCTCGGCGAGACGATGGAGCACACGCGCAATCGGTACATGGTGGCACGCGCCGAGGTCGAGCCGGGCACCTACCGCAAGATCTCCGGCAACGACGCGATCGCGCTCGGCCTCATCGCTGGCGCACGCAAGGCGGGACGCGATCTGCTTTATTCGGGCTACCCGATCACCCCGGCGTCTTCGATCCTCGAGGCACTTGCGGCGTACAAACATTGCGGCGTCAAGACCGTGCAGGCCGAGGACGAGATTGCAGCGATCGGCGTGGCAATCGGTGCGAGCTTCGCCGGCGGCATCGGTGTCACCGGCACCAGCGGTCCGGGCATATGCCTGAAGAGCGAATTCATGGGGCTGGCGGTGTCGACCGAACTGCCGCTCGTCATCATCGACGTGCAGCGCGGCGGACCGAGCACCGGCCTGCCCACCAAGACCGAGCAGTCGGACCTGCTGCAAGCACTCCACGGCCGTCACGGCGAAAGCCCGTTGCCGGTCGTCGCGGCAAACTCGCCGTCGGACTGCTTTCACGCTGCATTTGAAGCGGTACGCATCGCGCTCGAATATTCGACGCCCGTGGTGCTGCTCACCGACGGCTATCTCGCCAACGGATCGGAACCGTGGAAACTGCCCGACGAGGATTCGCTGCCGACCATCGACAAGCCGTTCGCCGATCCGTCGCAACCGTACGTCACGTTCGCGCGCGACCCTGAAACGCTTGCACGCACCCAGGCGATCCCGGGTCAACCCGGACTCGAGCATCGCATCGGCGGACTCGAGAAGGACGGCAAGGGCGGCATCAGCTACGATCCCGACAACCACGCGGAAATGACGCGACTGCGCGCCGCGAAAGTCGAAGCGGTCGCCAAAAGCCTGCCGCTGCTCAACGTCAATGGCGACAAGACAGGCAAGCTGCTCGTCATCGGCTGGGGCGGCACCCACGGCGCGATCACCACCGCCGTCGAGACACTGCGTACGGAAGGATACGAAGTGAGCAGCACCAACCTGCGTTACCTCAATCCGCTGCCTGCCGACCTCGAGGGCCTGCTCAAGGGATTCGACCGAGTCCTCGTGCCCGAACTCAATAGCGGCCAGCTCTCGATGATCCTCCGCTCGCGCTACCTCGTCGACGCCATCCCGATGAACAAGATCATGGGACGGCCGTTCAAGGTCAGCGAAATCCGCAACCGCATCGTCGAACTCCTCAACGCCTGAACGCCATGGCCACCACCGCTGAGAAATCCGCCGCCGACACGGCGACCGCACCGCTGAACCGCAAGGACTTCGTCACCCCGAACGACGTTCGCTGGTGCCCCGGCTGCGGCGATTACGCGATCCTCAACTCGCTGCAGCGCACGTTTCCCGAACTCGGCGTGCCGCGTGAGAACTTCGTCGTGATCAGCGGGATCGGCTGCTCGAGCCGCTTCCCGTACTACATGAACACGTACGGGTTCCACACCATCCACGGCCGCGCGCCCGCCGTGGCCACCGGCGTGAAGATCGCCAACCCGGACCTCTCGGTGTGGATCGTCACCGGCGACGGCGACGGACTGAGCATCGGCGGCAACCACCTGATGCACCTGCTGCGCCGCAACCTCGATTGCACGGTGCTGCTCTTCAACAACCGGATCTACGGACTCACCAAGGGCCAGTACAGCCCGACCTCGCCCGAGGGCACGAGGACCAAGACCACGCCGACCGGATCGGTGGACCATCCGATCAACCCGTTGCTCTTCGCGCTCGGCGCGGAGGCCACCTTCATCGCGCGCACGGTCGACAACAACCCGAAGCACATGGTCGAGGTCTTCAAGGCCGCGCACCAGCACAAGGGCGTGTCGTTCGTCGAGATCTTCCAGAACTGCGTGATCTTCAATGACGCCACGTGGGATCCGGTGTACTCGAAGGAAACGCGCGACGAGCAGATGCTGTTCCTCGAAACCGGCAAGCCGCTGCGCTTCGGCAAGGACAAGAGCAAGGGCATCCGCCTCAATGGACTGGTGCCGGAAGTGGTCGATGCCGCCTCGGTGCCCGAGAGCGAACTGCTCGTTCACCAACCCGACCACCCGAGCCCACTGTACTCGCAGATCCTCGCCACGATGGGCATGCCCGATTTCCCGACTCCGGTCGGCGTGATCCGCCGCATCGAGCGACCGACCTACGAGAACCAAATCCACGGTCAGGTCAACGAGGCGAAGGCGAAACGCGGCGACCTCACCATCCAGCAGTTGCTCCACGGTTCGTCCACTTGGACGGTCGAGTGAGTCGGGCGGCCGGGATTCGCGCAGCTTGCTCACTCGTTCAAGGAACGACGAACGCGTTGAGCGCGGTGTAGACCCTCGGGGTGGTGCCGGGGAACGTGACGACCATCGCATGGCTGCCGGAGCCCAGCCCGGCGGCGACGGGATCGATGGTGACCTTCACCGAGTAGCGGTCGGACGCTCCGCTGGAGTTCACGCGCGACGCCGGGTTGCCATTGGCGAGCACCGTGGTTTCGAAGGATGCGGTTTTCCCGCCGATGGTGACGCTGATCGGATGGAGCGCACCACCGGTGTTCGGTCCTTGGGTCGCGATGAGCGGCGGCACCAGCGGGTTGCCCGGATTCGGCAGATTGAGGTACACGGTCTGGAAGGTGGCGACGGGCGGGTCGCTGTAGCCACCGCCCAGGGACAGATCCTTGGCGACAAGATGATCGTAGGCGGCGCGCGCGGTGCCTACCAGTGCCGCAATGTCCAACGGCGATTGCTCGTTCGGATCGGCAGTGATCTGGTAGAATTCAAATGACGGTGTGTCTGCGGTGCTGAGGCGGTCGCCGAAAATGATCAGCTTGTAATCGGGGAAATCGTCGGAGACCAGCGCGCGGCCGTTGCCGGCACCATTGCCGAAACGCTCGACGACGATGCAGCGATCGAGTGAGTCGCTTCCCCGCAGGATCGGTACCAGCGTGGTCGAGTCGATGGCGGTGCCGTTGGAGGATGCCAACGAGGGATCGATGCCGGCCAGTTGCAGGATGGTGGAAAAGAGATCGACACCATGCACCAGCCTGCCCGAGGTGGATCCGTTCGGCACCCCGACGTCGGGTCCGGCAACAAGCAATGGCACGCGCACGCCGCCTTGATACAGTTGGTCCTTGGCGCGGCCGTTGCCATAGGGTGCCTGTGCGACTTGGCCGGGCGAACCATTGTCGCCGATGACGATGACATTGGTTTTCGCAAGGTCCACGGATCGCAGCAAGCGGCCGATCTCGGTGTCCATCGATTCTAGCATGCGGCGATAGAGCGCGGTGTTCGACGTGTCGCCCGGCGCGGTGTACCCGCCCGGTGGCGCAAGCGATGCCGGTGGTTCGTGGAATGGCGTGTGCGGCGCGTTGAGCGCAAGCCAACAGAACCACGGGTCGGCACCCTGCGCGCCGATCCACTCGACGGCATCGTTCACTTGATCGGTGGTCGCGTAAGTCGAGTAACCGTCGGTCTGCGTGGCCGTGCCATTGATCACCGAGGTCTTGGTCCACGCGAGATAGTCGGGCAGCCCGCCCTGCAAGGTACCTTTGAAATACGGCCAGCCACCGGTGGTGGATGGCCCGGTCTGACCACTGCCCAGATGCCATTTGCCGAAGGATGCCAAGCGGTAGGGCGAACCCTGCGCGGTGAAAATCTCGGGCAAGGTGAGTTCGGACGCAGGCAGGGTGCCGTAAGACTGCGGATTACCGACGCCGTGACGGAACGGATGACGTCCGGTGAGGATGGTCGCGCGCGTGGGAGAGCACACGGGTTGCGCGTAGGCGTTGGTGAAGCGCAAGCCCGACGCGGCGAGACCCTGCAACTCGGGCATTTTTGGCAGCACGAGGCCGGGCGTGGTGTTGTCGAGCGGACTCCAGTCGATGCCCCAATCGTCGACGATCAGAAGAAGAAGGTTGTGGCCGTTGGTCACCGGGCCACCGCCACCGACGCTGCAGGTTGCGGAAAACAACCCAGCGATCCCCGCGAATGACGCGGTCACCGGATAGTCGCCGTCGGCCAGTCCCGAAAGATCGACCTTGAGTGTGATCTCATGCCGTGACGGTCGGCCGACCAGAATCGCGGGACGTCCGTTGAACGAAAGCGAGACCGGATCGACCCCGGTATCCGCGGGCGGCAACGCACCGCCAGTGAGCGTGACGGTGATTTCGGCAAGTGCCGCAGCCGGTGATGATGTGTCATCGAAACCTCCGGTGTCGAACGGGTCCAACCCCATGCGGCGAATGCGGTAGAACCGCGATGCCTGTGATGCCGCGGTGCCTGCATCCGTGGTGATTTGCCGGTCCTCCTGCGCCACCGTGCCAGCATCCATGGTTTTCCAAACCAACAGGTTCGGCGAATGATCGATCTCGTAGTCCGCACCCTCCACCGCGTCCCAGATGATCGTCGCATCACCGGACGCGGGATCGACGACGATCGACTCGGGTTTCTCGGATTTCTCCGGCCCGCCCTCGAAATGCTTCTGCACCGGCTCGGCGATCGTGGTGACACTCGAGCCTGTCGGACTGCCGTAAAACGTGCGGCCGATGTTGTAGGGGAACACCGGTGTGCCGTCGACCTCGATACAGACGAAGTAGGCGTAAGTGCCGCCGGGGAATTCCGGAGTGACACAATACCGGCCGTTGTGCAGGTCGAGATCGAAGTCAACACCCTGAGTCATGCCGAGATCCCCTTTGTAATCGTAATCCTCGAGGTAATGGCCGAGCGGGTGCTGACTGCTCACGGGCGGACCAAATTGCGCGGTGGTCAAACTCATCGGCCGACCCTGCGTAGCGGCGGCCCATGTCGGCAGGGTCGTCCGGCCGGTGACGGCGAGGCGGGTGCTGCCGTGGCTACCGTCGCGTTTCAGGTGGCCGGAAATCATGCGGCGCACAGCGCTGTGCGGGTTCAGCGGATCGCTGTAGCCGTAGGGTCCGTAGATCGGATGACCATCGCGCACCCAACCGAGGATCGGTGAATGACGCGGATTCGACGCATTCTCCGTGTAGCTGTTGGTGGCGGGGTCGTGATCGACGTGGTCGCCGAGCTGATGGCGCAGCGCGGGCGGGTTGGCATGGTAGTGGTACTGCGGCCCCGCCTGATGCGCGTTGGCGGCATCGAAGGTGACACCTTCGTTCACATACGCATCGCGGTTCCAAATGCCGTCACCGGCGTAGGTGGTCCCCGGCGAGGCGTCGGCCCCGTTCGCGACCGAGTAGGAAAAGGCGTCGCGGCTGTCGAACATCGCGACACCGTCGACGAAGTACCCGATCGCCCCGAGCCCGGTGAGTGTCTTGGCCGTCGGCACAACCGGATTGCGCGGGAACCGGTACAAGGTCGCACGATTCGACGGGTAATTCGGAAACAAGTTGGTTTTCGCCAGATCGAGGTACCACGGACCCATCACGTGGCTGCCAAGCCCCGTGGTGCGGATGTAGACCCAGTCGTCGGAAAAGGAAACCTCGTGCACCCCCGCATAGACCGGCTGTGATTGAACGCCCTGACCGCGGCTCCACGTTGTCCTCGCATTGCCGGCCGCCTCGTCCGCGAGTGTCGGGTAAACGCGAGCGTATCGCCCGCTGCCTGCCGTGAACCAAGAATCGATCAACGGGTCGCCGCCGACCGCAACCGCAGCCGTGCAGCAGAGCAAAACCAAAGCCGTACGGAATGCAGGACGCATGGCGGGCACGCCCCGGCACAAACTGGGACCATGGAAATCAAACCCCGGTAACGGAACGAAGTTCCGCACAAACCGGGGGAATTCACCGGCACCACCCTAACCGCACGGCTCAATACCGGTAGAGCTCCGGCTTGAACGGGCCATCCGGGCTCACGCCGATGTAGTCGGCCTGGTCGGCCGTGAGCTTGGTGAGCTTCGCGCCGATCTTCTCGAGGTGCAGCCGGGCGACCTCTTCATCGAGGTGCTTGGGCAGCACCATGACCTCGCCGGCCTGGTACTTGTCCCTGTTCCGCCACAGGTCGATCTGGGCGAGCGTCTGGTTGGTGAAGCTGTTGGACATCACGAAGCTCGGATGACCAGTGGCGCAGCCGAGGTTCACCAGCCGGCCTTCGGCGAGCATGTAGATGCTGTTGCCGCCGGCGAACGTGTACTTGTCGACCTGCGGCTTGATGTTGACCCGCGTCACACCCTTGGCCGTGTTGAGGCGCTCGATCTGGATCTCGTTGTCGAAGTGGCCGATGTTGCAGACGATCGCCTGGTCCTTCATGCGCTCCATGTGCTCAAACCGGATGATGTCCTTGTTGCCGGTGGTCGTGACGTAGATGTCGCCCCAGCCGAGCGTGTCCTCGAGCGTGAGGACGCGGAATCCTTCCATCGCCGCCTGCAGCGCACAGATCGGATCGACCTCGGTGACGACCACCTGCGCGCCCTGCGCGCGCAGCGCCTGCGCACAGCCCTTGCCAACGTCGCCGTAGCCGCAGACGACGCCGACCTTGCCGGAGATCATCACGTCGGTGGCGCGCTTGATACCGTCGACGAGAGACTCACGGCAGCCGTAGAGGTTGTCGAACTTCGATTTGGTGACCGAGTCGTTCACATTGATCGCCGGCACGAGCAGCGAGCCCGTCTTGGCCATCTGGTACAGGCGCTTCACGCCGGTGGTGGTTTCCTCGGAAACGCCCTTCCACTCCTTGACCATCGCGTGGAACACGCCGGGCTGCTTGCCCTTGATGTCGCGCAGCAGGTCCTTGATCACCTGCTCCTCCTGGCTGCCGGACGGCGTGTCGATCCAGTC
Source organism: Verrucomicrobiota bacterium (assembly GCA_016871685.1). GTDB lineage: Bacteria > Verrucomicrobiota > Verrucomicrobiia > Verrucomicrobiales > Akkermansiaceae > Luteolibacter. The sequence continues at coordinate 4,864 of VHCM01000047.1, read as the reverse complement.
CGAGCCGTTCTCCATCTCGTACCCCTTGTGGATGAGCAGGGTGGCGTCGCCGCCGTCGTCGACGATGAGCTGCGGGCCGAGCCCGCCGGGAAACTGCAGCGCCTGCCAGGTGCACCACCAGTACTCCTCGAGCGTCTCGCCCTTCCAGGCAAAGACCGGAATGCCCGCGGCGGCGACCGCGGCGGCGGCATGGTCCTGGGTGGAGAAGATGTTGCAGGAAACCCAGCGCACTTGCGCGCCGAGATCGACGAGCGTCTCGATGAGCACCGCGGTCTGCACCGTCATGTGCAGCGAGCCCATCACGCGCACGCCGGCCAGCGGTTTTTCTTTCGCGTATTTCTCGCGGGTGGCCATCAATCCGGGCATCTCATGCTCGGCGATCTCGATTTCCTTCCTGCCGAAACCGGCCAGGCCGATGTCGAGGACTTTGTAGTCGGTGAAGCTCATGGGGTCGTTTGGGGGTGGTTGGGATGCAGTGGAGTGAGACACAAGACTTCAAGAGCCAAGACGCAAGATCAGAAGACGGGCTGCGTGGGTTGTTTCAGAAGAAAACGGAGAGTAGTTTGTTGACGATGCCGGGGCCGACGAGACGCTTGCGGAGACCTTCGAGCATCGAGCCGATTTCCCTGGCCTCATGGATCAAGGGCATGGCGGCTTCGTTGGTGAACACACCCGCCGCAAGACCGATGTAAAGTTGGGTTCGGAGTTCGCCGACCGAGCCTTTCGCAATGGCGAGAAAGCGGCGGAACTCCTTGTTGCTCTCACGCTCGGCACCCTCGGCAACGTTGGATGGGACAGAGATGCAACTACGGGCCATTTGATCCCTGAGCGCATGAAGTTTGACCGGCTCGATCAACTCAAGAATGGAAACCGCCAGTCGCGAACTGCGTTTCCAGACCTCCAGATCCTCGAAGTGGTGCAACGGCATGGCGGATTCTTCTCTTGCGTCTTGGCTCTTGCAGTCTTGCGTCTTCGATTCACTTCACCACTTTCCTCAACGCGGCGGCTTTGTCGACGGCTTCCCAGGTGAGGTCCTTGTCGTTCTTGCCGAAGTGGCCGTAGTTGGTGGATTTCGAGTAGATCGGGCGCAGCAGCCGGAGCTGGCTGACGATGTCGGCGGGCTTAAACGAGAACACCTTGAGGATCGCGTCGAGAATGCGGCCGTCCGGCTTCACACCGGTGCCGAAGGTGTCGACGTGGACGCTCACCGGGCGCGGGTGGCCGATCGCATAGGCGAACTGCACCTCGCACTTCTTGGCCAGCCCCGCGGCGACGATGTTCTTGGCCACCCAGCGGCCCATGTAGGCGGCCGAGCGGTCGACTTTCGACGGATCCTTGCCGGAAAACGCACCGCCACCGTGGCGGCCGGTGCCACCGTAGGTATCGACGATGATCTTGCGGCCGGTGAGGCCCGAATCGCCCTGCGGTCCGCCAATCACGAAGTTGCCGGTCGGGTTCACCAGGAACTCGGTCTTCTTCGTCAGCATGTTCTTGGGCAGCACCTTGCGGATCACCTGCTCGATGCAGAATTTCTCGATCACCGAATGCGCGATGCCGTCGGCGTGCTGCGTCGAGATCACGACGTTGACGATGCGCGTCGGCTTGCCGTCGACGTATTCGACGGAGACCTGCGACTTCGCGTCGGGGCGCAGCCACTTGGCCAGCTTGCCCGCCTTGCGGATGCGGGTCAGCTCGCGGCCGAGGCGGTGCGCGAACATGATCGGTGCGGGCATCAGCTCGGGCGTCTCGTCACAAGCATAGCCAAACATGATGCCCTGGTCACCCGCACCCTGCTCGGCGTGCTTCTTGCCTTTGGCCTTGGCCGCATCCACACCCTGCGCGATGTCGGACGACTGACTGGTCAGGTAGTTGTTCACGAAGATCCGATCGGCATGGAAGACATCGTCATCGTTGATGTAGCCGATGCCGCGCACGGCGTCGCGCGCGACTTGTTCCAGGTTGATCACCGAGCCCACCGGCTTGCGGCCGATCTTCGGGATGGTGATCTCGCCGGCGAGGACAACCATGTTGCTCTTCACCAAGGTCTCGCAGGCCACGCGGCTCTTCGGGTCGACCCGCAGGCAGGCGTCCAGCACAGCGTCGGAGATGGTGTCGCACACCTTGTCGGGATGACCTTCGCCGACCGATTCGGAGGAAAAAATGTAGGTGCTCATGGGGATGGGTGATTTTCGTATCGTCAAATCGTGATGCGTTGATACATGGGGAGCCGCCATGGCGTCAACCCTGAAATTTCTCAAGCTGATCGCGGATGCCACCCGCCTGCGGATCCTGATGTTGGTGTCGGCCGAGCCGCTATCGGTAGCCGAATTGCAGGAAATCCTCGGTATGGGGCAGAGCCGGATTTCCACCCAGTTGTCCCAGCTCAAGGCGGCCGGACTGGTCGACGACGAGCGCAGCGGCAAGCACAACATTTACCGCGGCACGACCCACGACGGTCTGCTCACGGTGGCGAAGATGGCCGCAGAGGAACTGCCCGAGCGCGCGCGCGATGATGCGGGTCTGCGTCATCTGCTGCGCAAGCGCCGCGACACGGCGCGGGCGTACTTCGACGAACTCGCCGGGCGCTTCGGCAAGGATTACGTGCCGGGTCGTTCGTGGAAAGCCCTGGCCGAGGCGCTCATCCAAGTGCACCGGTTCTGCGTGGTTGCGGACCTCGGCGCCGGCGAAGGCACGCTTGCGCAACTGATGGCACGGAATGCGGAAAGCGTGATCGCCGTCGATCTCTCGCCGAAGATGGCCGAGTACGGTCAGTCACTCGCCCGGCGCAACGGCATCACCAATCTCGAATACCGAGTCGGCGACATCGAGGATCCGCCGATCAAGGCGCGCAGCGTCGATCTCGCGTTGTTTAGCCAGGCGCTGCACCACGCCGAGCACCCGCAGCGTGCGATCGACGCCGCATTCCGCATGCTCAAACCGGGCGGACATCTCGTCGTGCTCGACTTGATGCAGCACCAGTTCGAGGAAGCGCGCGAGTTGTACGCCGACCGCTGGCTCGGGTTTTCCGAGAGCGGACTCGCAGGCATGCTCGAGAGCGCGGGATTTACGGGCATCTCGACGATCGTCGCCGACAAAGAAGAGCGTCCGCCCCATTTCCAAACCTTGCTGGCGACCGCCGCGAGACCTTGAGCACCGATGCGAAGCGGACGCGTTCCGGGCTCCTTGCAAGAGAACGCATCGAATTGCCTTTCTTCGGTCAGTTCCCCCTTTCCGAATTTTTCAATCTTGGCACGATTCATGCTTTGATTCTCCCACCCCCCTGAATCCATGACCAAGTACAAACTCGAATACATCTGGCTGGACGGCTACACGCCGGTCCCGAACCTCCGCAGCAAGACCAAGATCGCCGCCTACGAAGCGTTTCCCACGCTGGAGCAGCTGCCCATGTGGGGATTCGACGGCAGCTCGACGCAGCAGGCCGAAGGGCGCGACAGTGACTGCATGCTCAAGCCCGTGGCGGTGTTTCCCGATGGTGCCCGCCGCAACGGTGCGCTGGTGATGTGCGAGGTGATGATGCCAGACGGCGTCACGCCGCATCCGTCCAACACGCGCGCGACGGTGCTCGACGATCCGGGTGCCTGGTTCGGATTCGAGCAGGAGTACTTCCTGTATCAGGATGGCCGACCACTGGGCTTCCCCGCCGACGGCTATCCGGCACCACAAGGGCGCTATTACTGTGGCGTCGGCCACGCTGCGGTGGGCGATCTCGCCCGCCAGATCGTGGAAGAACACCTCGATCTCTGTCTCGAAGGCGGCATCAACCACGAGGGCATCAATGCCGAGGTGGCGAAGGGTCAGTGGGAATTCCAGATTTTCGGCAAGGGATCGAAGCGTGCGGCCGACGAAGTGTGGGTGGCGCGATACCTGCTGATGCGGCTGTGCGAGAAATACGGCATCGACGTCGAGTTCCACTGCAAGCCGGTGCGCGGCGACTGGAACGGGTCGGGCATGCACTGCAATTTCTCGACTGAGGCGATGCGATCGAAGGGAGGCAAGGCGTACTTTGAGGCGTTGATGGCCGCGTTCCACGAACACATGGAGGAGCACATCGCCGTGTACGGTCCGGACAACCACCTGCGGCTCACCGGGCTGCACGAGACGCAGTCGATCGACAAGTTCACCTACGGCATTGCCGATCGCGGATCGTCGATCCGGATTCCGCACAGCTTCGTCAACGCCGGACACAAAGGCTATCTGGAGGACCGTCGGCCGAATTCGCAGGGCGACCCGTACCAGATCGCCTCGCGCGTGCTGCGCACGATTTCGCAGGTTCCCCTGCCCTGACCGGATCCCGCCGCGATCACACGGCATCCGTCGAGCCGCCTCCCGCCACCAAGGAGGCGGCTTTTTCGTGCGGATGACGGACTGCTCTTTCGCGTCAGATCACAGCGGAAGAGCGACCCGTCTTCGGCCTTCGAAATCACAGGTTTCGCGATAGCCGGCCGCGCGGGCGACTTCAATCCCGCGGGGAAATCCGCGGGCGACCTCGTGCGGCGCGTGTCCGTCCGATGAGATGACCAGCGGGATGCCCGCCGAACAGGCGAGTTCGAGGAATGTCGGCGACGGGTAGGCTTCGGCGCAGGGCTTCTCCCAGCCGGCGGTGTTGAGTTCGATCGCGCAACCCGACGCGGCGATCGCATCGATCGTCGGCTCGTACCAGCGGTTGAGGTCGCCGGACGGATGATGACCGAACTTCTTGATCAGATCCGGATGGGCGATGATGTCGAACAGACCGCTGTCGGCCATGCGGGCGACCGTCCGCCAATAGCGCGTCCAGACATCGGAGACATCGGCCGACGACCATGCCGCTTGTTGCTCCGGGTGATCGAAATTCCAGCCATCG
>VHCM01000046.1 GCA_016871685.1 Verrucomicrobiota bacterium | reverse complement strand
GAACGCGATCGTCCGCGGCGAGAAGCTCTGGGACAAGATGCGTGCAACCAATCCCGGGTTCACCTGCGCCAACCTGTTCTGGTGGTACAACATGCATTCGAGCGTGGACTTCTCGATCACCCCGCGCCCGCTCTATCCCGCCGACGGCCGCAAGGTGTTCGACATCCACACGCAGCCGATGGGCTTGCGCGACGAGGTGAAGCGCGATCTCGGCGAGTTCCCGTTCCGCGCGTTCTGGGGACCGGCCGCGGGCATCGCCTCGTCCGAATGGATCGCGGCTTCGGCCGAGTGGACCGAACGGCGTCACTCACCGTCGCTCGCGCTCGTCTATCTGCCGCATCTTGATTATTGCCTGCAGAAGGACGGGCCAGAAGATCCTGGGGTCGGCGCGCAGCTGGCGGACATCGACCGCGTGGCCGGCGGACTCATCGATTTTTACGAATCGCGCGGCGTGCGGGTGATCGTGCTTTCCGAGTATGGCATCACCCCGGTGAGCCGCCCGGTGCATCTCAACCGCGTGTTCCGCAGGCACGGCTGGTTGTCGCTCAAGAACGAACTCGGCCGCGAGACGCTCGACTGCGGCGGGTGCCGCGCGTTCGCGGTGGCCGACCACCAGATCGCCCATGTGTATGTGAACGACGCATCGATCCGCCACGAGGTGCGCGCGGTGGTCGAGGCGGAGGCGGGCGTCGAATCCGTGCGCGTGCCATCCGAGTGCTGGGTGCCGGGCGTCGCGACTTCGCGTGCCGGCGATTTCATCGCGGTCGCGGAATCCGACGCTTGGTTCGCCTACGGCTTCTGGGACGACGACGCGCTGGCACCGGATTACGCGCGCACGATCGACATCCACCGCAAACCCGGATATGATCCGTGCGAATTATTCATCGATCCGGCGCTGCGCTTTCCCAAGCTACGGATCGCCGCATTCCTCGCGAAAAAAAAACTCGGCTTCCGCGCGTTGATGGAGGTGATCCCGCTGGATGCGTCGCTGGTGAGAGGCTCTCACGGACGCGACGAGGTGCCGGACGACTTGCGACCGGTGCTGCTCGGCACGGATCACCCCGTGCGGTATGCGGCCGACGTGCATCAGGCGCTCCTCAACGCGATGAGGTGAAACGCCACGGCAAAGGAGAGCAATGCCAGCGCCGCAAGACCGAGGAGGCGGTTGAATGCGGGGCCCGGCGGCTCGGTGAAAACGCCCCAGAGGATGCGCGTGCCAAGCAACAGCACCGGCAGCCCGGCCAGCACCCAGCCCGCACGGCCGAGCGGAATCCACAACAGTCCGGCGAATGCCGCGAACTTGATCTCGATCCAGATCAGCGCGACCGCCGCCTTCGGCCCGAACCGCACGGCCAGCGTGCGCTTGCCGGTCACCGCATCCTCCGCGCGGTCGCGCAGATTGTTGATCGAGATGAGCACTGCGGAGAGCAGGCCGATCTGGCCCCCGAGCAACCACGCCTCACGCGGCCACTCACCGGTCTGGATGAACACGGTGCCCGCCACCGCGACGAAACCAAAGAACAGGATCACGAACACCTCGCCCCACCCACGGTAGGCCAGTGGAAAAGGACCACCGGTGTAGCCATAGGCAAGGAACATCGACGGAACACCGATCGCGATCACCGGCCAACCGCGCGCGGCATGCAGCGGCACACCGCAAAGCAATGCCGCCAGCAAAAACGCGAACCCGAGCGTCATCACGGCGCGCGGCGCAAGCAGGCCCGACGCAGTCACGCGCAGCGGGCCGACGCGGACCGCGGTGTCCGCCCCCTTGCGCGCATCGATCGCGTCATTGAAACAGTTCGTCGCCATCTGGATGCAGAGCGCGCCGACGAGTGTGAACGCGGCAAGCAGCCAATCGACCGCGCCGGATCGGCTCCATGCGAGCACGCATCCCGCCCATACCGGCACGATCGCCGCCGGCAGCGTCTTGGGCCGGGCGGCAAGCACGCACGCGCCGAGCCACGCCACGCGCGACGGATGGGAACGCACAGGCGTCACGACGCCGCACGATGCGCGGCATGCGCGGCGAATCAAGATCAATCGACAACCCACGCAATCGGCGGCCCTGCGTGCCGATGCCGCGATTTTCCGCTGGAAACCCGGATCCCCAGATCCAGATTGGGCGCATGTCCGAAGTACGCTCCACCTTCCGTCTGCGCGTTGGCGATCCGGCACCGCCATTTGATCTGCCCGACGCGCACGGACGCATCGTGAGCATCGACCAAGCCGCAGGACCGGACGGGCTGCTGGTCGTCTTCGCCTGCAATCACTGCCCGTTCGTGGTCCACCTCGCCGATGCGCTCGGCAACTGCGCGGCGGAATTCGCAGACCGCGGCATCGGCACCGTGGCGGTCAATGCCAACGACGCCAACACTTATCCCGACGACGCACCCGCGATGATGGCCCCGTTTGCGGCTACGCACGGCTGGTCATTCCCGTATCTCATCGACGCATGGCAGCGGACCGCACTCGCCTATGGCGCGGCATGCACGCCGGATTTCTTTCTCTTCGACGGCGACCGCCGCCTTTTCTATTCCGGTCAGTTCGACGGCACGCGACCTCGCCGCGGCACCGCCGACGGGGCCGAACTGCGCGACGCCGCGCGAAGGATGCTCGCCGGTCAAGCACCGCCGGATCCGGCATGGCCAAGCAGCGGATGCAACATCAAGTGGCGGCCGGGCAACCGGCCGGATTGGTGGGACGCAGGCAACACACCGGCCGGGTTGTGACCAGACTCAGCGCGCGGCGACCAGATCGTATCCGCGCCAATCGCCGATGGTGACCTCGGCGAACCCACCAACCGGCTGCGCGGGGTCGACCACGACCGAACCGTCGATTTCAGGCGCGTCCCACTGCGTGCGCGCCACTCCCGGCTGATCGACCAGCACGCGCACGCGTCGGCCGACCTGTGCCTGGTTGGTTTCCGCGGCGATGCGCTGCAGCTCGGCCATCGCTTGCGACCAGCGACGCTTGCGCGTCGCGTGGTGAATGTGGCCGGACATCTTATGGGCCAGAGTCCCCTCCTCTTTCGAGTATTGAAACACACCGGCGCGCTCGAAGCGGAACTCGCGGATGAAATCGAGCAGCTCTTCGAAGTCCTCCTCGGTCTCGCCGGGAAAGCCGACGATGAAGGTCGTGCGGATGCCGAGCCCCGGAATGCCCGCGCGCATGCGCCGCAGCAGGTCGCGGATGTGGCTGCCGCTCGTCACCCGCCGCATCGCCACCAGCATGCGCTCGGAGATGTGCTGCAGCGGGATGTCGACGTACTTCGCGACCTTCGGACACGCGGCGATCGTTTCGATCAGCTCGTCCGACCAATGCGCCGGATGCGTGTAAAGCAAGCGTACCCAGAAATCGCCCTCGATCGCGTTGATCGCCCGCAACAGGGTGCACAACGACTCGCCCCGCGATGAATCCACCGGCGAATCGGGCCTGGGCCGTTCGCCCTGCCACTGGTCCATGCCAAAATACGTCGTGTCCTGGGAAATCAGGTTGATTTCCCTGACGCCGGAGCGCACCAGCGCTTCGACCTCGCGCACCACGGACTCCTGCGTGCGCGAGCGGTGGCGGCCGCGGATCTTCGGGATGATGCAGAAGGAACAGGTGTGGTTGCAGCCCTCGGCGATCTTGACGTAGGCGTGGTGGCGCGGCGTGAGCCGGAAACGCGGTGTGTCGTAGTCCGGCACGTAGCGCGGTTTGAGCGTGACGAAATCGCGCGGATCATCGGTGGCGTCGCCGGTCGGGTGCGAGGCGGCGCCGATGCCCAGCAAGTTCTCGATGATCGGTGCCACCTTGGTGATCTGGTCGAGACCGATGAACGCGTCCACCTCGGGCATGATGCCCGGCAACTCGGTCGCAAAGCGCTGCGACAAGCAACCGGCGACGATGATCTTCTGCCGCGCGCGCCGTGGATCGTCACCGCGCGCATTGACCGCGCCGAACACCGCGTCGATCGACTCGCGCTTCGCCATGTCGATGAACGAACACGTGTTGACGATCAACACGTCCGCCAGCTCCGGGTCGGGAGTCAGCGCCATCCCGGCCTCCGCGAGATGGCCGATCATCACTTCGGAATCAATCAGGTTTTTGGCGCAACCCAGGGAAATCAGTCCGACGGTGGGCATGGAATCGTGCGGTGCGGGCATGAGGGAAACAACAGTGCGGATCACGTGGCAGGCAAACGGGCGGACACGCGAAGGCCGACCGCCTCGTCCATCAATACATCGGCGGCAGGATCAATTCGTCGCCCGGCTTGGGATCGATCGGGCCGAAGCCGGGCATCGGATCGGCGATGCCGCCCTCGGGCGTGACATCACTCACCTTGAACTGCGCGAGGATGCCCGTCTTGCGCCGAATGCCCAGCACCGTGCCGGCCTGGACTTGTTCGGGCATCAGCACGTCAAACGTGATGAAACCACCCTCGGGGTGATACTCCCTCACGCGACCCATCAGCAACGCCTCGGCGATCCAACGCGCGCGGCGCAGTTCCTGGTCGGCCCCCTCGAGATCGCGCTGTTGCAGCAATCCCTCCTCGTCCTGCTTGAGCTTGGCATCGCGCGCGGCTTTCTCGGCCTCCATCTGCGCGATGGCGGCCCGGTTCGCCTCGAGTTCGGCTTTGATCGACTCGATTTCCGCGGTGCCGGACGACCCGCCAGGCGCTCCGGCCTTCAATTGCTGGAGCTGTTTTTCGAGTTCCAGTTTGTCGTGCTCCTGACGCAGCTCGGCGATCTGCTTGCGAAGTCGCTCGATCTCGTCGGAGGGCGCGTTGCCCACCCCGCGTTTCATGCCCTGCCACGACAGCACCACCGCCGTGAACAACAGGGCCACCGTGGCCCCCAGAAGCAGCTTCATCGTGTCCATGCCAAGGATCGTGGCGACCGCGCGGCCGGTTGTCAACGCACCGGCCCACGCTTGCCAGCCGGGCGGCACAGGCTAGACTGGACAGATCTCATGATCCGCCACCTCCCGCACGCGGCCGTGCTCAGCCTCGCCTCCGGCACCCTCCATGCCGCTCCGTCCGCCGCCACCGCCCCGGCGGTCCAACGCATGGACCTGCTGGAAATCATCTCCGCCGGCGGAGTGATGATGTACCCGCTCGCGCTGATGTCGGTGGCCTGCGTCGTGCTGGTGCTCATCTACCTGCTCGCGATCCGGCGCAACGCGGTGGTCAGCGACCGGTTCATGGAAACGGCCGAGTCGTTGATCCGCAAACGCGATTACCGCGGGTTGGCCGACCAATGCCGCACGCGCAACGAGTGCATGGCGCGGCTCACCCAGAAGGCGGTGGATTTCCTCATCCAGCACCCGGCCGCGTCGTTCGACGGCGTGCGTGAAGTCGCCGAAGCCGAAGGATCGCGCCAGGCAAGCCTGCTCAGCTCGCGCATCACCTATCTCGCGGACATCGGGGCGATCGCACCGATGGTGGGCCTGCTCGGCACCGTGCTCGGGATGATCAAGGCGTTCCTGCAAGTCTCATCCGGCGACGTGCAGGGCGTGCGGCAGATGGAGCTGGCCGAAGGGGTATCCGAAGCGCTGGTGACCACCGCGGCCGGTCTGATGATCGGCATTCCCGCGCTGGTGTTCTACTCGATCTTCCGCGGCAGGGTGCAGAAATACATCGCCGAACTCGAGGCCGCGGCCACTCATCTGATGGCACTGCTGCAATCCCAAGTGGATCGCCACCCGCCGCTGCCCTCGCCGCTGGGCGGCGAACTCAAGGACGTCCGCGGAATCTGAGCGCCATGAAATTCGCCAGACGCCAGCTCGAACCGGCATCGATGCAGCTCGCACCGATGATCGACATCGTCTTCCTGCTGCTCATCTTCTTCATCGTCACCTGGCAGTTCAGCCGCTCGGAAACCGAGCTCGATGTTTCCGTGCCCACCGCCGAGGAAGGTGCCGAACTCGACCGCCCCAAGGGCGAGATCATCATCAACGTGCTCGAGGACCGCACGATCCGGGTCGAAGGCAGCACTGTCGATCTCGCCCAACTGCACACCAAGCTGGCTGCCATCGCCCGTCAGTTTGAAAACCAGCCGGTGCGCATCCGCGGTGACGGCAAGGTCGATTACCAACGGATCGTCGAGGTGATCGACACCTGCCAGAAGGCCGGCATCTGGAACATCTCGTTCGCCACCCAGAGACCGACCCAAGACCGCTGAACCAGCGTCACACCGCCAGCCCAAAGATCCACCTCATCCGTTGAAATCCGTTTTCTCCATCCTCGCTGCTGCAGCCACCGCAGCCCTCGCCCAACTGCCGCCGAGGGCGCAGCCGGTCGACGCCTATCTGAGGCCCGACGCCCCCAATGATTTCTTCCAGCGCGGCAGGAACCTGCACGATTCCGCACAATCGGCCGAGGGGGTGTCCGCCCGCTTCTCACTCTACGACCGCGCCTCGCAGATCCTCACGGAATATCTGAGCCTGTTCCCCGACCATGCGAATGCCGAGGCGGCCTGGTGGTATCTCGGCAACAGCCATTATCAATGCGGCCGCATCGACGATGCGAAACGCTGCTTCCACACGCTGATCAACCGGCACCCGCGCGGCAAGTGGTCGGCGGCCGCCGCGTACACGCTCGCGGCCGATCACTACAACAAGCGTGAGTACGCGCTGGCGGCATCGATGTTCGAACGCTTCGCCAACGGATCGGAGCGGCCGGGCGACGCGGCGCGGGGCCACTACCATGCCGGAAACTGCCACCGCCTGACCGGGCGGGAGCGCGAGGCGCGCGCGGCGTTCAACAAGGTGCTGCAGGATCCGGCGGCGGGCACCTTCGCGCCGCAGGCGCGCATCGCCCTGGGCCACTTGGCCACCAAGGTCGGACGTGACGACGAGGCACTGCGTTGGTTCGAGGAAGTGCTCGCCCTGCCCCATCCGGCGGAAATCCGCTGCGAAGCCGTGCTGCATGCCGGACTAGCCGCGGCCAAGCTCGGCCGCATCGCGGACTCCGACCGCCACCTCGCGCTGGTGATGCGGTATCCGGACATGCATGCGTTTCACTCCGCGGCGCAGACCGCGCTGATGTCGAACCGGTTCGAACGCGGCGAATACCGCGAGGTGCTCGAGTGGTTCCGCAAACCCGGGATCAAGGCCGAGGGCGCGGATCAAGCCGCGCGGGTGATGCTCGCCGCACGGGCGTCGATGCGGCTCAAGCGGCCGAAGGACGCGCTCGAGTGGTTCCGCGAGGTCGAAAAACTCGTGCCTTCCGAATCCGATGCCGCGTTCGATGCCGCCTATTACCGTCTGCTTTGTTTTTACCAGATCGAGGGACATCATGTGCCCGAGCAGGTCGATGCCTTCCTGCAGCTCCACGGCAAGGCGCGGGCAAACGACCCGCGCCTGCACACCGCGCTGATGATGAAGGCCGAAAGCCTGTTTGCGGAAAAAAAGATGGAAGAAGCCGCCAAGGCCTATCTGAAGGTGGACGACACGAAAATCGCCGCAGCCAACCGCCCGGGCCTGCTTTTCCAGCGCGGCTGGTGCCTGGTCGAGGCCGGAGACGCTATCGGCGCGATCCGCTCGCTCGGTCGGTTCATCGATGAATTCCCGAAGGACGAACGCCTGCCCGTCGCACTGGCCAAACGCGCCAAAGCCCACGAGGCCAATGGCGATCCGGCACGCGCGGTGGCGGACTACGACCGGATTCTCGCGACCAAGGACGACGAGCTGGTTTCACACGCATGGCTCGAGTCGGCCCGGCTTCAACGTGGCGAAGGCGCGATCGCGGACATGATCCTGCGCTACCGCGGATTGCTGCAACAAGTCGGCGACCTGTCGGACAAGATCCGCGCCGAAGCGAATTACTGGATTGGCTGGGGGCTGGTGAAAACCAACGCCGCCGCGGATGCCGTCACTTACCTGGAAACCGCGCGCACGACGAGGCCGGATGCGTACAGACGCCACGCGGGCATCCTGCTCGCGCTGGGATTCTTCGCCGCGCAGGATCACGAACGGCTTGCGGACGAGATCCGTCTCGCGGTCGAACACCGCTACGTTTCCGAAATTCCCACCCAGGCGCTGCAGTGGTGCGGCATCCAGGCATACAACGCCGGAGACCATGCGACCGCCGTGATCTGCCTGACACAGGCGTCCACGCCGGAAGATCCGCGCGCCACACCAAAGGAAGTCTGGCGCTACCTCGCCAAGTCCAGACTCGAGACCGGTGATGCCGCCGGCGCGCTCGACGCGGTCGCACACACGCTCGCCGTAGAGGACAACGCGGCATGGAAGGCCGACGGGCTGCTCGACCGCGGACGCGCGCTGATGCGGCTCGGGCGTCACGACGAATCACGCAAGGCGGTCGAGGACGCGCTCGAGCTACGCCCGCAGGGCCGAACCAGCGCCGGGCTGCGCGTGCTCGCCGGCGATCTCGAGATGCTCGGAGGGAATTTCAAAAAGGCGGCGGCGGAGTATCTCGTCGTCGTCCAGTTCATCGACGACAAGGACTTCAAGCCGCTTGCGTTGCACAAACTCGCCGGTGCGCTCGAGCGACAGGGCGATGCCGACGGCTCGGCGAACAGCCGCCGCCAACTCACCGAGGAGTTCCCGGACTGGAATCCGCCCAAGGAAGGCTGAGCCCGTGCGCTGCGATCCCGCCGCACACCACTCGCGGCCGCTCGGACGAATTTGATGGTCTTTTCCGCCGGTCTGTCGTTGATTGCCGCCCCGCGCCGCCGCACCCCGATGACCCCTCCGTCTTCCGCCGCCGCCAAATCGCCAAAGGGCAAGGCCCGCAACTCGTGGTCGATCGAAAAATCGGCCGAACTCTACGGACTCGCTTCGTGGGGCCACGGGTTTTTCGGCATCAATCGCAAAGGCCACGTCACGGTGCGCCTCGACGATGGCGAGAAAAGCAAGGAGGTCTCGCTCTTTGAAGTCATCGAAGGCCTGCGCGACCGCGGCACGCGCGTGCCGGTGCTGCTGCGCTTCCGCGATCTGCTGCACTCGCGCATCGCGGAGATCAACGACTCGTTCGCCAAGGCCATCCAGGACACGGGCTACCGCGGACAGTACCGCGGCGTTTATCCGATCAAGGTGAACCAGCAGCGCCAGGTCATCGAGGAGATCGCCGAATTCGGAAAACGATACCACTACGGACTCGAGGCGGGATCCAAACCGGAACTCATCGCCGCCCTCGCCCACATGCACGACCCGCAGGCCTACATCGTCTGCAACGGCTACAAGGACGAGGAGTTCATCGATCTCGCACTGCACGCCCAAAAGATGGGACTGCGCGTGATGCTCGTGCTCGAAATGCCCAGCGAGCTCGACCTGATCCTCGAGCGCGCCCGCCGCATCGGAGTGCTGCCCAACCTCGGCGTGCGCGTGCGCCTCTCGACCCGCGGCGCCGGCCACTGGCAGGACAGCGCCGGCGACAAATCGGTCTTCGGCCTCAACGCGTCGCAGGTGATCGAGGTGGTCGACCACCTGCGCGATTCGGGCCACATCGGCTGCCTGCGCATGCTTCATTATCACCAGGGATCGCAGATCCCCAACATCGCCGCGATCCGCGAGGGCGCGACCGAGGCGGTGCGGATGTACTGCGACCTCGTCAAGGAAGGCGCGCCGATGGGAGTGCTCGACATCGGCGGCGGCATGGCCGTCGACTACGACGGGTCGCACACCAACTTCCATTCGTCGTGCAATTACTCGGTCGGCGAATACTGCACCGACATCATCGAGGTGGTCTCGCAGATCTGCGACAAGGCGGGCGTCGCCCACCCGGATCTGATCTCCGAAAGCGGCCGCGCCGTCGTCGCCTACTACTCGGCGCTGGTGTTCAACATCCTCGATGTCACCAGCGCGCAGACCACCGACGCCGAGCCGCCAGTGCCCGCCAAGGCGCCGCAAAACCTGCTCAACCTGATCGACGTCAACAAGGCGCTCAGCAAAAAGAACCTGCAGGAGTGTTTCAACGACGCGGCCTACTACCGCGACCAGATGCGCGCGCAGTTCTTCCACGGCAATGCCACGCTGCGCGAGCGCGGGCTGGCCGAGTCGTGGTTCTGGCACATCGTCACGCGCATTTCCGGACTCATCTCGCGCCTCGACGAAATCCCCGAGGAGCTGCGCGAGCTTTCCTCGACACTCGTCGATTTCTACTACGGCAATTTCTCGCTGTTCCAGTCGCTGCCGGACTCCTGGGCCATCGACCAGATCTTTCCGGTGCTGCCCATCCACCGGCTCGACGAGAAGCCCCGCCAGCGGGCGGTGCTCGCCGACATCACCTGCGACTGCGACGGCAAGATCGACCGCTTCATCGACCGCGAGGACGTCGCCAAGGTGCTGCCGCTGCACGACATCAAGCCGGACGAACCGTATTACGTCGGCGTGTTCCTCGTCGGCGCCTATCAGGAAACGCTCGGCGACCTGCACAACCTGCTGGGCGACACCAATGTGGTGGGCGTGCATCTCGAGAACGGTCGGCCGGTCTACACCCACGAGGTCGAAGGTGACACCGTGGCCGACGTGCTCAGCTACGTCGAATACGACCCGAAGGAGCTGGTCTCCCGGTTCCGCAACTTCGCGGAGAAGGCCGTGAACGATGGTCGCATCACGCCCAAGGAGCGGCGCGAGATCCTCGACCTCTTCCGCGAGGGACTCGCGGGCTACACCTACTTCGAATCGTAGAGCAGTTTGCGCTCACGCCTTGCGCCTGCGCTTCGGTTCGAAGCGCACCACCGCCGGATCGAACGCCTCGGGATCGTATCCCGGATTCATCCATTCGATCTCGCCGTGCAGCGCCTGCATGTATTGGAACGTGCCGCCGAAATCCTCGGGCGGACACGCGCGCGCGCCATCGATCATCACCGGTCCTCCCTCACCATCGGTCCGCTTCTCGAAGACGATCTCGTGGATCCAGTCATCCGCGAAATCATAGCGGTAGAGCATGCGGATCGGCAGGTGTCGCCTGCCGATGAAGTCGGCCACGGTGACGACGGCCTCGTCCTGGAAGTCGCCGATCACCTGGTCCTGCAGTCCGACCGGGCCGATCACGTCGACCAGGCGCTTGCCTTTGCCGTGGCGGAATTCGTGCGGGTGTTTGTCGGCCCAGCCCATCGCCGCCTGCACCGCTTCGCTGAGCGCGGCGAACGTGACGTCTTTGGAAATCGAGAACCGCCGCCAGATCTGCGGCTGGATGCCGTAAAGAAACACCTTCACCACCACGTGATCCCCGTCGTTCGCCTTCGGCATGCGCGGATCGTGCGGGCGGCCGTGTGAAAATTCAAACCGGAAAGCACCACACGCCTCAGGCGACGACGAGGTTGAGCAGCTTGCCGGGAACGAACACGACCTTGCGCACGGTCCGCCCCTCGAGGTGCTCGCTCACTTTCGCGCTGCGCAGCGCCGCCTCCCTCAGCGTTTCCTCATCGGCGTCCTTCGCCAAGCGGATGCGGTCGCGCAATTTGCCGTTCACCTGGATGACGAATTCAACCTCGTCGGACACCAGCGCGGCCGGGTCGTACTGCGGCCAGGCGGATTCGGACAAACACGGGAACGGTCCGGGCGCGCCCGATGCGGCACGCAAACGCCCGGCGATTTCCTCGGTGATGTGCGGTGCAAACGGGTTGAGCACGGTGAGGAAGCGCATGAACTCGGCCAATGGCACGAACTCCGCCTGGGTGAAGGCGTTGGTGCAGATCATCATCTGCGAAATCGCGGTGTTGAAGCAGAGCCTGCCGATGTCGTCACCCACCTTGCGGATCGTCTCGTGAACCACCCGCAGCAGCTCCTTGTCGCTGCAGTCAGCGTCGCGGATCTTCGGCGAAACGCGGAGCGTGCCGTCGGCTTCCTCGACGAACGCAAGGCGCCAGACGCGCGCGAGAAAGCGCGACACGCCCTCGACCCCCTTCATCTGCCAGGGCTTCACCTGCTCGAGCGGGCCCATGAACATCTCATAGAGCCGCAGGGCGTCGGCACCGTACTCGTGGATCACATCGTCGGGGTTGACGACGTTGCCGCGCGACTTCGACATCTTCTGGCCGTCCTCGCCGAGGATCAGCCCTTGGTTGACGAGTTTGCGGAAGGGTTCCGGCGTGGTGACGTGGCCGAGATCAAAGAGCACCTTGTGCCAAAACCGGGCGTAGAGGAGGTGCAACACTGCGTGTTCGGTGCCACCGACGTAGAGGTCGACGTTTTGCCAATACGCCTCGGCTTCCCTGGAGATGAACCGTTCGCGGTTGCCGGGATCGCAGTAGCGAAGGTAATACCAGCACGAGCCCGCCCACTGCGGCATCGTGTTGGTCTCGCGGATCGATCCGTCCGGCAGCTTCACCCAGTCGACCGCCTTGTTGAGCAGCGGTTCCGGCGATCCCGCCGGCCGGTAGTCCTCGAGCGGCGGCGCGAGCAGCGGCAATTCGCATTCCGGCAGGCCGTGGTGCAGGCCATCCTTCCAGACGATGGGAAACGGCTCGCCCCAGTAGCGCTGACGCGAGAACAACCAATCGCGCAGCTTGTATTGGACGCGGCGTCTGCCGGTTTCATTCGATTCCAGCCAATCGATCATCTTCGCCTTGGCCTCCGCAGTGGGCAGCCCGTCGAGAAAGCCGGAGTTCACCGCGATGCCGGGCTCCTCAAGGAGCGTGGGCGCCCCTTCTTGCAAGGGGCGTGCATCTGACAAGGGAGATGCATCTGACAAGGGGGGCACGGGCGGCCCGCCCGTGATTCCCTCAGGACCATCGTTGTGCTCGCCAGCTTCACCTTTCAGATACCGATGATACGAGCCGCCCTTCAAATTCGCCCGTTCCGGGTTAGTCCAGATGTATTGGCGGAGCGAGTGAAAATGGTTAAAATCCCGAACCAGCGTGTCGAAGTATTCATCCTGCCAGAGCTCGCCCTCCGCTCCAAGCAAGGCGTTGATTTTCTTCGCCGTGAAGCTCTTCCAGGAATGGAGGACGTCCTGCAGTTTCTCGCCCGGAGCAAGGGTGACGAGGACATGGACGTGATTGGGCATCACCACAAAGCCCTCAAGCTCATATCGGTTGGCATGAAAGTGATGAAGATTATCAACAACGACCTGTGCGATGCCGGGTTGTGCAAGGATACTGGCACCGGATCCCGCGTCGAGCCATCGTTCTATCGCATTGCCAAAACGCTCGTAATAATCGCGGTCCACCTCGGGCGAGCGGGGTTGCGGATGTTCAGCAAGCCATGCATCGCGCTCTTTGCGCAACTGCACAAGCTTTTCGGCCGGGAGACTGTCCGCAAGTCGATAGGTAATGAAGTAGGTGCGTCCATCCTGTTGCCAATGCGGCAGATTCCTGCGGTGTTTGCCGGATTCCTCAAGTGGATCATAGCATTTGATGGTTGAAGAAACGGGCGGGCCGCCCGTTCCCCCCTTTTGAATGGAAGATGAAAAACCAGGCATGTCGCCCGCGCTCTTTGCCACCACCTGCCGCACCGGCAATCGGAACTTCGCCGCGAACTCGAAGTCGCGCTCGTCATGGGCGGGGACTGCCATGATCGCGCCGGTGCCGTAGCCCATCATGACGTAGTCGGCGATCCACACCGGGATCGATTCGCAATTCACCGGGTTGACGGCATGGGCACCGGTGAACACACCGGATTTGTCCTTGTTGAGGTCGCCGCGCTCGAGATCGGACTTGGCCGCGCAGGCCTTGCGATAGGCGTCGACGGCCTCACGCCGGTCCGGCGTGGTGACGAGCGGCACGAGCGGATGCTCGGGCGCAAGCACCAGATAAGTCGCGCCGAAGAGCGTGTCCGGACGGGTCGTGAATACGGTGACGGATTGGCCGTCGATCTGAAACTCCACCTCCGCGCCCTCGCTGCGGCCGATCCAGTTCTTCTGCAACAGCTTGATGCCGTCCGGCCAATCGAGCCCGTCGAGGTCGTCGATCAGACGCTGGGCGTATCTCGTGATGCGGAGCATCCACTGGCGCAACGGCCGACGCTCGACCGTGTGCCCCTTCGCCTTCCACTCCTCGACCTCTTCGTTGGCGAGCACCGTACCAAGGTCCGGCGACCACCACACCGGCGTGTCGGCGACGTAGGCGAGTCGTTCGTTGTCGATCCGTTCGCGGCTCCACCCCTTTGCCTCAAGCTCGGACACGGGCCGCGCGCGCTTTGTTGCCGGACAAACATACGAATGGTAGAGCTGCAGAAAAATCCACTGGGTCCAGCGCACATACTCCGGATCGGTGGTGGCGATCTCGCGGTCCCAGTCGTACGCGAACCCGAGCGCCTTGAGTTGGCGGCGGAAGTTGGCGATGTTCTCCGCGGTGGTCACCGCCGGATGCTGACCGGTCTTGATCGCGTATTGTTCGGCGGGCAGACCGAACGAATCATATCCCATCGGATGAAGGACGTTGTGGCCGGTCATCCGCTTGTGGCGGGCGACGATGTCGGTGGCGGTGTATCCCTCGGGGTGGCCGACGTGGAGTCCCGCGCCGCTCGGATACGGAAACATGTCGAGCACGTAGTACTTGGGCTTCGAAGGATCGAAGCCTTCGTCGCCCGGGCCCGGCGTGCGGAACATCTTCTCGCGCTCCCAGCGGGCCTGCCACTTGGGCTCGAATTCGGCGAACGGATAGGGTTTGCGTGATTCGGACATGCTCCGGGAATGGAGCGGGAATCTGCGCGATCACGCCGGATTTGGAAAGCAAAACCCCGCCGCAGCGGGAATCACGGCGCGGGCTTGGCCGCGAGCAGCTTGTCCAGATGGGCGAGGAATTTCTCCACCGTCGGATGCTCGGACGCGTAAAAGCGGCCGAACTCGCGATCGTCAGGCGTGAGCAACAACACCGTCGGGAATCCATCGATGCGGTATTGCTCGGCAACCGGACGGTTCTTCTCCTTCACCGCCTTGTCGCCCTTGGGCAGGTCGATTTCCACCAACACGAACTTCTTCGACGCGGCGTCGATGAACTCCTTTTTGGAAAACACGTTCTTGCGCATCGCGATGCAGGGCGGACACCAGTCGGAGCCGGTGAACTCAACCAAGACCTGCCTGCCGGAATCCCTCGCTTGCTTCATCGCCGCGGGCAGATCGGTCGACCAACCGTCGAGCGGCTTGGCGATGGCAGTGACGGAGGCAACGGCGAACAACGCGAGCGACGTGATGGCTTTCATCACCGGATGAAGCGTCGGGCGACAGGGATTTATTCAAAAAATCTCGCGCAATGTGCCCGATCCGCCGCAAGCTCGACCCGTGTCCGCCGACCTGCCCCGCCTGATCCTCGCCACCCGCAACCCGCACAAGACAGCGGAAATCCGCGCGATGATCGGCCGCCGCTACGAGGTGCTCGACGCCACCTCGTTTCCGGACTGGCCGGTCATCGAGGAAACCGGCGACACGTTTCTCGAAAACGCCACGCTCAAGGCGAACGGCATCAGCTCGCGCATCGGAGGCTGGGTGCTGGCCGACGACTCCGGACTCGAAGTCGATGCGCTCGGCGGCGCGCCCGGCGTGATCTCGTCGCACTACGGCGGCGTCGAAGGAGACCACCCGCGCAACAACGATCGGCTGCTGCGTGAAATGCAGGGAGTCGCCGACCGCCGCGCGCGCTTCCGCTGCACGATGGTGCTGGCCAAGGACGGGGTGGCGCACGCGCACTTCTGCGGCACAGTCGAGGGACGAATCCTCGAGGAGGCCCGCGGGTCGCAGGGGTTCGGATACGACCCGCTCTTCGCGCCCGAAGGCGGGTCGCAAAGCTTCGCGGAACTCGGCGACGCGGTGAAGCACTCGCTGAGCCACCGTTCGCGTGCGCTCGCACAGGTCGTCGCATGGCTGGAGGCGCGGGCCGACGCGCGCGGCTGATGCAATTCGATTGATTTCCCCGGCCGTTGGATGCGACCATCGCGTGCAAGATGCGACGGCGGCTGTGCTTCGGGTTGCTGATGGCGATGGCGGCCTGCCTGCCGCTGGTGTCCTGCTCGATGCAGGTCAAAGCGCGCAAGCCGGTGAGCTACCGGTTCGAGCCGGGACGCACCGCCTTGCTCAAGGATGGGGTCGCCTACGCGCCGCGCAACGCGCCGCGTGCGGTGAAAAAAGCCATCGCCGCCGGCAACCGGCTGCAGGGAAAACCATACAAGTGGGGTGGCGGCCACCGTCATCATCGCGACGAAGGTTACGACTGCTCGGGCGCGGTCTCCTACGTCCTGCGCGAGGCCGGACTGCTGCGCGGCAGCCTGCATTCGAAGGCGTTCTTCAACTACGGCAAGCGCGGCGAGGGCCGCT
>VHCM01000045.1 GCA_016871685.1 Verrucomicrobiota bacterium | reverse complement strand
ATTCGCTGCCACGGCTCGATGGCACGGACTTGCGCGAGATGTTCCGCCGGAATTTCCACGCGGTGAATGGCAAGGCAATGAGCTCGGTGGAGGATCTGGCGGAGTTTCTCAAATCGACCGGCCACCTTCACGGTTGCTGCGACCCGTCGCTGATGGATGCGGTGGGCGCGACACTCGCAGCCGCTGGATTGACCTTGGAAACCAACTACGACCGCACGCGCTGTGACGATTTCCAGTTCGGCATCACGCGCGGCACCGGAGCCATTGCCGAGTCGGGCACGATCATCCTCGACGATGACCGCACGTTCTCGCGACTCGCCGCGCTCACCCCGTGGGTGCACGTCGCGGTGATCCGACGCGATGAGATCCACCGCACGATCCCGGACGCGATCACCGCGCTGGGCAACAGCCCGAACGTCGTCTGGTGCACCGGCCCGTCGAAAACCGCGGATGTCGAAGGCATCCTGATCGAAGGGGTGCACGGACCCGGTGAGCAGATCGCGCTGCTGCTCGATTGAACCCGCCGACTTGATCCTGCATCCGACCGGGTTCATGATGGATGCGGCCGCCTTCCCAACTCTCATGAAACCCGTCCTCACCGCCGCAGCCACCGTCCTGTTGGCCTCCTTCACCGCCCGCAGCGATGCCTCATCCAAGGACGTCGCCGACACGGTGAACCGCTTCGGCCTCGATCTCCACCGCCGTCTGGCCTCGGAGGGCGGCAATATCGTGTTCTCTCCATGGTCCGTGGAATCCGCGCTCGCGATGACCTACGCCGGCGCGGCCGCCGAAACAAAATCGGAGATGGCTGCGGTGCTGCACTTGCCCGACGATGAAACCGCGGTGCACGACGGATTCGCCGCGATCGCGTCGGACCTGCGCGCGATGGCCGAGACAAGTCGCCGCGAGATTGCCGACCCCGAACGTCGCGGCGGACCCAACACCGCGTTGGAGATCCGCCTCGCCAACCGGCTCTTCGGCCAAGCCGGATATCCATTCGAGCGACCGTTCCTCGATCTGCTCGCCGACCTCTATCAGGCGCCGATGGAAACCATGGATTTCATCCGCGAATCCGAGCCGTCGCGGCTGAGGATCAACGCATGGGTCGAGGAACAAACCGCGCAACGCATCAAGGACCTCATTCCCCCCGGGTTGATCGACGAGGAGACACGGCTGGTGCTGGCCAATGCGATCCAACTGAAAGCGGCGTGGCGCGATGAGTTCAAGCCGGTGCCGGACATGCCGTTCTACGCAAACGGCAACGAGGAAATCCGGGTGGCAGGACTCACGGAACAGCGAAGCTTCGGATACCGGCGGATCGACAACGCGGCCGTTGTGTCGGTGCCCTATGCCGCCGATGGATTGCAGTTCCTGCTCATCGTGCCCGACGCGCGCGACGGGCTCGCCGCGGTCGAACGGTCGCTCGATACCGCGACGCTTGCCGCATGTGCCGACTTGCCGCAACGCGCCGTGCGCTTGCACTTGCCCAAGCTCAAGCTCGAGCCGGCGGGCATCCGGCTCGGCGCGCACATCACCGCAATGGGCATGGGCCGCGCGTTCGACCGGCCGAAAGGCAGCGCCGACTTCAGCCGCATGGCACCGCGCAAACCGGACGATTACCTGTGCATCAGCGAAGTCGTCCACAAGGCGTTTCTCGCGCTCGACGAACACGGCACCGAGGCGGCGGCCGCCACAGCGGTGGTGATGATGCGCGCCACCGCGATGCTGCCCGAAGCCGAGGAGCCGGTCAACGTGCGGACCGACCGACCCTTCCTCTTCGCGATCCAGCACACCACAAGCGGTGCCTGCCTGTTCCTCGGCCGCGTCACCGATCCCCGATGAATTTCACTCCGTGAATCTTTCTTATCTCGATCCGCGCAACGGCGTCACGCATCCAGTGGATGCGCCTCGCTGGGGCGCGGACGACGGCGCGCCCCTGCTGCTCACGCCGTTGCCCGGCATCGGCGCAAGCGACATTCGCACGCGGGACCGCTCGTTGTGGCGCTACGCCGCGTCACTGCCCTTTGTTCCGAAATCGCCGATCTCGCTCGGCGAAGGATGCACGCCACTGGTGAAGGCCGACTGGCAAGGCGCGGCACTGCATTTCAAGTGCGAATGGTTTTCCCCCACCGGCTCATTCAAGGACCGCGGTGCCTCGGTGATGTTGTCATTGCTGCGCGAACAAGGCGTCACCGAAGTGCTTGAGGACTCGTCGGGCAACGGTGGTGCGGCAATCGCTTGCTATGCCGCGACCGGCGGCATACGCGCCACGATCCTCGCGCCCGCCTCGGCATCGCCCTCGAAACTCCTGCAAGCGCGGATGTCCGGCGCGCACGTCATGCTGGTTCCCGGATCGCGTCAGGACTGCGCCGACGAGGCCCTCCGCCTCGCCGCATCCGTGTTCTACGCCAGCCACAACCGCCACCCGTTCTTCCTCCACGGAGTGAAAACCCTCGCCTACGAACTGTGGGAGGATCTCGGATTCCGCGCGCCGGACAACATCGTGATTCCCTGCGGCGCGGGATCGATCGTCCTCGGCTGCGACATCGCCTTCGACGAACTGCTACGCGCCGGATCCATCGACCGACGCCCGCGATTGTTCGCCGCCCAGCCGGCCAACTGCGGACCGATCGCCCGCGCGTTCCTCGGCGAGCCGCCGCGGCCCGCCGAGCCAACCATCGCCGAAGGCACCGCCATCGAACATCCACTGCGGCTCGCGGAAGTGGTCGGCGCGCTGCAACGGTCGCAAGGCGGCGCGGTGCTGCTCGAAGAAGGCGAGATCCGCAACGCCTCCCGCGCACTCGCCAAACGCGGGTTCTTCGTCGAGCCGACTTGCGCGCAAGCCGCGGCGGCGGCCGAGCAACTCATCACCTCGGGAACCATCCGCCCGGAGGAAACCACCGTGGTCGTGCTCACCGGCACCGGATTGAAGTCCGCCGACTTGCTTTCCGGTCTCGCGGACCCGTGAGGCGGTGGTGCACGAGGACGGGATCGAACCGCCGACCGACCGGGTGTAAACCGGTTGCTCTACCGCTGAGCTACTCGTGCGTCACACGCGCACGCTCGATGATCGGCGCGCGGCGATCAAGCCCCGAAGTCAACCGCGCGCTCTTCGTTCTCCATCTCGAATCACCCGGATCGAATGTCCGTTCCACCTTGGAATCCGCGTTCATGCGGGCTTGCGGCGGGCTGACGGGAATGGTTTGCTGGCTCGCGGATGCACCTGCGGCTCACGGATCAGGAACTGGCGACCTTGGTGGAAATGGTCAGCCTCGCGGCCAATGTCGCGTCGTGGAATCATCGCGAGGGATCCGACAAGCGGATCGCGACCTTCGAGGATCTGGAAAGCAAGATCCTCGAGAAGGCCGGCCATTCCGGGCTGGCCGAGTGGATCGAGTTCGACGAGGAGAAGCAGCGCCACCGGGTACGCCAGGAGGTCGAGGAACGCCTGTTCTACCACGAATGCTACGACGAGTTTCGCAACGAGAGTTTCTGGGAGGAACTGACGATCCGGCTCGCCGACCGCGATCTGGCCCGCGCGATCGGCGTGCAGGCGTGGGAGAAACTCGACGAGGAGGAGCGCCGCGCGCGCACCGCCGAATGGGAAAAACGCTACTGGGAAGAGTTCTCCAAACACGGCATCGAACGCGTTGCCGTGCTGTCACCACCCGGCGAAGGGTGAGCGCGCCGGAACACAGCACCGCGACACCACTGCGAACCCCGACACCCGATCATGCTCGATATCCGCATCCTCCGTGAACAGCCCGATGCCGTCCGCGAACGGCTCCGCCTGCGCGGCGGCGACGCGTGGTCACTCGTCGATGAAGTGCTCGCCTGCGACGAAACGCGCCGCAAAGCCGAGACCGAGAAACAACAGCTCCAGGGCACGCGCAAATCGGTCTCGAAGGAAATCGGCATGCTCAAGGCCAAGGGAGCGGACACCGCGGAAATCGAGGCGCAAGTGCGCGGCATCAACGAACAGATCGCCGCTCTCGACGCCGCCGCCGATGCGGCATCCGCCGCACAACAGCGGCTGCTGCTCGAAATCCCCAACCTCACCCACGACGACTGTCCGCACGGTGCCGACGAGTCGGCCAATCCCGTGGTGCGCGAATGGGGCGAACGACCGGCGATCGTCTCACCGGAAGATCACGTCGCGCTCGCCCAACGGCACGGCCTGATCGATTGGGACGATGCCGTGCGCATCGCCGGCTCCGGATTCGCCGTCTATCGCGGCAAGGGCGCGCGGCTCGAACGCGCGCTCATCTCGTTCCTGCTCGACCTGCAATCAGCCAACGGCTACGAAGAGGTGAACGTGCCGCATCTCGTGAAACGCGAGTGCATGGAAGGCACCGGCCAACTGCCGAAGTTCGAGTCGGACATGTACGGCACCGATCCGGGCGAGGACGGTGCCAACCGCCTCTTCCTCGCGCCCACCGCGGAAGTGCCGGTCACCAACCTGTACCGCGACACGATTCTCGCCGAGGCCGATCTTCCGGTGCGCATGACCGCGTACACGCCGTGCTTCCGACGCGAGGCCGGATCGGCGGGACGCGACAACAAGGGCATCATCCGCATGCACCAGTTCGACAAGGTCGAGCTGGTGCAGATCGTCCACCCCGACCGCGGCTTCGAGATCCTTGAGGAACTCACCGGCCATGCCGAATCCGCGCTGCAACGGCTCGGCCTGCATTACCGTGTGATCGAACTCTGCACCGGCGACATCGGGTTCTCCTCGGCGAAAACCTACGACATCGAAGTGTGGGCACCCGGCCACGGCAAATACCTCGAGGTGTCGAGCTGCTCGTGCTTCACCGACTACCAGGCGCGCCGCATGAAGCTGCGCTTCAAGGATGCCGCCGGCAAAAACCGGTTCCCGTGGACGCTCAACGGCTCGGGCACGGCGCTACCGCGCCTCTACGTCGCATTGCTCGAACAATGCCAGCAGCCCGACGGATCGATCCGCGTCCCGCAGGCGCTCGCGCCTTACTTCGGTGCCGACCGCATCGGCTGAGGCGCGATCCAGCCCGGCGGACACGTTCCGCTGCGGGTGCCGGTGCCGATCACGCGCCCCGACGCATCGCGCGTGGTCGAGCTGCTGCGTTGCGTGCTGGCGCGCGCGCAGGTCGTGGTGCCAACCGGCCGACCCGAGGCATCACGAAACTCGGTGCGCACCCGCGAGCCGAGGTCGACCCGCGACTTCGCCGTGCCGGTCACGCGTCCCGACGCATCGCGATAAGTGGTCGTCATCGACGCACCGCTCTGACGCGTGACCGCCGTGCCGGTGACGCGCCCCGAGGGATCGCGGAATTCCGTGCGCGGTCCGCCCAGCGACTGGCGGGCCACCGCCGTGCCGGTCACACGTCCCGACGCATCGCGGGTCACGGCGCGCACGCCGCCGAACGACTCGCGGGTTTCGGTGGTGGAAACGACCCGCCCGGACGCGTCACGCCGCACTTCGCGGCAGGTCTGCCCCGCCGATGGGATGGCGGACATCAGGAACAACAGGGCGATGCAACGACGGTGGATCATGGGAAATTGGACGCCAAATGCGGTGAATTCATTCGATTTGAACACAAAACCGCGGGATTTCAAGCGAATCGCGCCTTGCCACCCGCGTGGAAACGATGCATGGGTCCGCGCCCGCCGACTCGCCGACTCACCCGCACATCCGCCCGTCTCCCATGCCTCTTCCCATCCGCAACCTCGCCATCATCGCCCACGTCGACCACGGCAAGACCACCCTCGTCGACCAACTGCTGCAAGCCGGCGGTGCCTACCGGGAAAACCAAGCCGTCACCGAGCGGGCGATGGACTCGATGGACCTTGAACGCGAGAAGGGCATCACCATCAAGGCCAAGAATACCTCGGTGCACTGGGAAGGCCACACGATCAACATCGTCGACACCCCGGGTCACGCGGACTTCGGCGCGGAAGTCGAGCGCGTGATGAAGATGGTCGACGGCGTGCTGCTCGTCGTCGACGCCTCGGGCGGGCCGCAGGCACAAACGCGCTTCGTGCTGCGCAAGGCGCTGGCCGAGGGGCTCAAGCCGATCGTGGTGATCAACAAGATCGACCGGCCGCTCGCCGATCCGCTCAAGGTGCACGACCAGGTGCTCGAGCTGTTCCTTGATCTCGATGCCACCGAAGACCAGTTCAACGCGCCGTTCGTCTATGGATCGGCGCGCGACGGGTATTTCATGGACCACCCGGACGGCGAACGGAAGAACTGCGAGCCGCTGCTGCGCAAGATCATCAAGCACATCCCCGAGCCGGCCGCCGACCCCGCCGCGCCGTTCTCAATGCTCGTCTCCAACATCGAATGGGATGATTACGTCGGACGCGTCGCGGTCGGCAAAGTCCTCGGTGGATCGGTGAAAAAAGGCGACACCATCTGGCTGCTGCGCAATGACGGCACGAAGCAACAATCGAAGGTGCTCAAGACGTTCAGCTACTCGGGCCTCGCGACGCACGACTCGGAAGGCGGCACCGCCGGCGGCATCGTCGGTATCGCCGCGGGCATCGAAAGCATCGACATCGGCGAAACCTTCGCAGGCTCGCCCGACATCCCTCCCCTGCCCTTCGTCGAGATCGACCCGCCCACCGTGCAGATGCAGTTCTCGATCAACGACGGACCGCTGGCCGGCCGCGAAGGCAAGCACGTCACCTCGCGCGCGATCCGCGACCGCCTGATGCGCGAACTCAAGACCAACATCTCGATCCAGGTCGAAGACACCGACCAAGCGGGCGTCTTCAGCGTGTCGGCGCGCGGCGCGATGCAGATCGCGGTGCTCGTCGAACAAATGCGGCGCGAGGGATTCGAGGTCTGCGTCTCGCGACCGATGGTCATCTTCCGCCGTGATGAGGGCGGCGCGCTGCTCGAACCCTACGAGACACTCTACATCGAAGCGCCCGGCGATTACACCCAGGGAATCCTCAAGACACTCGCCAATCGCAAGGGACTCATGGAGCACATGGACACCGAACCAAGCGGACGCACCTTCATCCAAGCGGTGATCCCGACCCGCGGGCTCATCGGATTCGAAACCGAGCTGGTGAACCTGACGTCCGGCCACGGCATCATGAGCCACCTGTTCAAGGAATACGGCACGCACGCCGGGGAAATCGTCAACCGCACCACCGGCACGCTGGTCTCGATGGACAGCGGGGCCGCCACCACTTACGCGCTGCAGGCGCTCGAGGAACGCGGCATGCTCTTCATCGGCCCCAACGACGCGGTCTACACCGGCATGCTCGTCGGCGAAAACCCGCGGGTGGGCGATCTGCCCG
The DNA here is from genome assembly GCA_016871685.1 of Verrucomicrobiota bacterium. GTDB lineage: Bacteria > Verrucomicrobiota > Verrucomicrobiia > Verrucomicrobiales > Akkermansiaceae > Luteolibacter. Next base: position 9,166 of record VHCM01000045.1, on the reverse strand, counting down.
TGAACCCGGTCAAGGAAAAGCACCTCGACAACATGCGCTCGTCCGGCAAGGACAAGACGTCGAAACTCACGCCGCCGCTGCGCTTCTCGCTCGAACGCGCGATCGAATACATCGACACCGACGAACTGGTCGAGGCGACACCGAAGAACATCCGCCTGCGCAAACGCCTGCTCGACGCCAACGCCCGCAAACGCGCGCTCAAGGGCGGCGAGGACCGCAGCAACCGCGGATGAGCCGACGCCGCGCGCATCGCACGCGTCATTTCACATCGAGATTCGCAGCCATCTCCGCATCGGTGGGCGTCGCCGAGCGCACGCCGTCGGCAGGCACCTCGACACCGGCGATCCAAGCAACCGCGTTGAGCACCACGCGCCGGTGGTCGTCGTGCCGCCAGTTCTTGTGGAAGTGACCACCGGTGAAGCCGAACCCGCGGCTTTCCCCGGCCGCCAGCGGCCGTCGGCTGGCCCACATCACATGCTGCGGCTCCTTGCGCTCGAGCACCGCCGCACGCACCTCCGGGTTGTTTGAGTGCGGACCGTCACGCCGCTGCAGCGTTTCCGTCGGCGGCAGATCGGTGAGGATGGGCGTCACCCCGGCCATCCCCTCGCGAAAGCGCATGTGGTAGTACCATTCGTCACGGATACGGAAGGAGCCGATGCCGCGCGTGATCGGATGGGCGGGCAGGTTCTTGAATTCGGCATCCCAATGCGGGTTGACCGACCAATGGGTCTCGAAATACCCGCCGATCAGATCCAGGAAGTCGCGACCCGCTTCGCCGGGAGGCACCTCGACGCCGTAGTGGATGCAGCCGATGCCCACACCCGCGTCGGCCATGCGGCGCAGCTTATCGAGATGCGGCAGCGCCGGATGCCCCGGACCGCCATCGGCGTAAATGACCACCGCATCCGCTCCGTCGAAAACCGATGCATCACGCGGCCAACCATCGGTCACCACCACTGCTTCGATCGGCAGACCACTGCGGTTGAGGTGATCGGCAAGCAACAAGCAACCGGCGCGGTGCTCGTGCTCGCCCGGCGGATGACTCGCCTTGCCGGCGATCAAGACAACCTTCCTGCGCTCGCGCGAGGCATCACCACCCTCCGCCGCTCCGGTCGAGCGGATCGAGATCGCGATCGCCAACACCGCAAGCAAGGCCGGCAGCACCAGCGCGCGCGGCAACCAGGCACATCGGGTTTTCGAGAGAGACATGACGGGATACTGGAATCTCCCCGCCCCCGGCGCACGGCTTTTATGATGATTTCATGCGGCTTCAAAAGCGAGATTCTGAACTGCGAACCAACGCGGATTTGAAAGGATCGCGGATCGTCAATCACGGCAGCCGCTCCTTCATCCTCTTTCCGAATCACCAATTACAAATAACCCATCCCCCTTCACACGATTTGTCTGTCCCTATGTAGTCTCCGGCGGCGGAGCACATTCCCCGATTTTGGCAAAACCCTTTGCAATTCAAGGGTTTTCCGCCTTTGACCTTGACAGAAAACCGGACCCACCCTTGCTTCCGGCGTGCCTCCCGTCAACCCGGTGCCGTTGCCTGCTCCCCGCACCTCCCCTCGTCCGTCGTCCGCGTCATGATCGACAACACCGAGCGGCTGACCAGTCACCTCAAGGGTGCCCGCAAACTGTCGGATCCGCCGGTTTGCGCGTTGGACACCGAGGCCGACAGCCTGCACCGCTACCGCGAGTCGCTGTGTCTGGTCCAGTTCGCCGCAGCGGGTGGCGAGCCGGTGCTCATCGATCCTCTGAGCATCGACGACCTTGCCCCGCTGGGTCGTTATCTGTCGACGGCCACGGTGTGGATGCACGGCGCGGATTACGACATGACGATGCTCAAGAGGCAGTTCGGCAAGTTGCCCCCGGTGGTGCACGACACGCAGATCGGCGCGCGGCTGCTCGGCGCGCGGCGCTTCGGCCTCGGCGACCTGGTGAAGGAATACTTCGGCGTCGAATTGTCGAAATCGTCGCAGAAGGCCGACTGGGGCAAACGACCGCTGTCGGGAAAAATGATCGAATACGCGATCAACGACGTGCGCTACCTGCTCGACATGGGCGGGATCATCACCAGCCGCCTCAGGGACCTCGGCCGCCACGAATGGTTCGTCGAGAGTTGTGAAGCCGCGCGGCTGCGGGTGCTCGAGCGCGACGACAATGAGGACGACCTCTGGCGCGTCCAGGGCTGCGGCAAGCTCGACCGCTTCGGTCTGCTCTGCCTGCGCACACTGTGGCAGTGGCGCGACGGCGAGGCGAAAGCCTGGGATCGACCGCCCTTCATGGTGGCCAACAATCGCCAGCTCCTCGAATGGAGCACCGAGATGTCGGCCGGCCGCAACATCACGCTGCCTCGCCATTTCCGGCCGGACCGCGTGAAGCGCTTCCGTGCCGCCGTCGCGTCTATCGAGGCGGTTCCCGAGGCGGACTGGCCCGAGCGGATCGTAGCGAAACGCCGCAAGCGCACCCGCGAGTTCGAGCGGCGGCTCGACGCGCTGCTCAAGGACCGTGACAAAGCGGCCGCGAAGCTCGACATCGATGGCTCGCTCATTGCGGCCCGCGCGGCGCTCGAAACGATCGCCGCCGAGGAGGCCGCGCCCGCAGACTTGTTGCTTCGTTGGCAGTTGGAGCGACTCGGCATCGCCGAAGGCCGCGCCTGATGCCAAACAGCCAAAGCCGCGAAGGCCGGGCGCGGAGGATTTGACGGAGCACACTGGAAACGGTTTGATGCCCATCCCATGCGGCATCGATTTTTTTGCTGTGCTGTTCTTGCCGTGTTGCTGACGGGTCGGGTCGCGGCTGACGAGCCCGGTGCCGCGGCACGGGAACCACTCCGCGTGCTGATCCTCGACCAGGACACCCCGACGCGCCCCGGCAGCCAGCGCTTCATGCAGGGATTCCGCGGCGGCATGCGTGAGGCCGCGCCCGCCCATCATGAACTCTTCAGCGAAAGCCTCGAGCTTCGCCGACTCGACAAGTTCAAGCACGAGGAGAACGTCATCGACTGGCTCGCCTCGAAATACGATGGCACGCGTTTCGACTCCATCGTCGCCGCTTCCGATACCTGCCTGCAAATCGCCCTCGGCCTGCGACAACGCATCGCGCCGGAGTCGACCATCATCTTTGTGGCGATCACTCCGGATCGCGCCGCGCCTTATCTCGCCGAACCCCGCCTCACCGGTGTCGTGCACGAGTTTCCGGTCGGCGAAATCCTCGACATGGCGCTGCGGCTCTTTCCGCAAACACAACGCGTCGTGCACATTGGTCACTCCGACGGCGTACGCAACATCGGCCCGTTCATCCCGCGTCAACTATCGGCCGCCGCGAATGCCAAAGGACTCGAACTCGTTGATCTGTGCGACTTGTCCCTGGCGGATCTGAAAGCACGCCTTGCCGCGCTATCGGCCGACACGGTGGTCTTTTAAGACTCCTATTGGCGCGAACCCTCGGGTACGAATCACGTGCCGGCGGACGTGCTTGAAGACATCAGCCGCGGCACCACAGCGCCGTTTTTCGGCATCATCGACACCCACATCGGACGCGGACTGCTCGGCGGCCACTGTGTCGACCTCTTCCAACTAGGCTCCGAGGCAGCGCAGCTGGTGGGGCGTGCGGCGGCGAAAAGCACCACCACGCCTCCGTTGAAAACACACCAGACCCGGGTGATGTTCGACGCTCGCCTGCTGGATCGCTTTGGCATCGATCGGGATGCGTTGCCCCCGGGCAGCACGGTCCTCTTCGACGAACCGGGGCTTTTTGAAAGACACCGCGTTTCGGTGATCGGAGCCATCGCCGCCTTGATGATCCAGGGTCTGCTCATCACCGCGCTGCTCATCCAGCTCAAACGCCGCCGCACCGCCGAAGCGCGTGTTCGTGATAGCGAGGTGCAATTGCTGTTGCAAGTCGCCGAAGCACCCATTCCCATTGTGTACACCGTGCGCGGTGGCAACAAGCTGGCCATCAACCGCGCGTTCACCCGCCTCTATGGATGGTCCACCGAGGACCTGCCCAATGAAAACGCCTGGTTCCGGCGGGTGTATCCCGACGACGCCTACCGCGCCGAAGTCTTGGAGCGCTGGTTGGCATCCGTTGATGCAGCACGCAGGACCAACGGCCGCATCGAGCCGATGACCTACCGGCTCACCTGCAAGGATGGCAGTGAGCGCGAAGTCGAAATCGCCGCCAGCATCGTCGGCGGAACCAGCTTCGGCACGTTCACCGACGTGACCGAGCGCAACCGCGCTGTGGCCAATTCGCGGCAGCGCGAAACCGAGCTGCGCGAAATCCTCGAAAGCCTGCCGTTCCCGGTGGCCGTCACCCGGATCGGCCCGGACATCCTCTGGACCGATCCCGCCGCACAAGTCCTCTTCCTCAACCGGAAGCACCGCGAAGCCTTCGGCTACTCACTGGAGGACATCCCCACCATCGCCGATTGGGCGCGTGCGGCGTATCCCGACGACGTGACGCTCCGCAATGAAATCTTAGCAGGATGGGATCGGAAAATCCAACGCGTCATCCACACGGGCGGCACCCTGCCGTTTCACGAATCAGTGATCACCACCAAGGACGGATCGCGGCGCGATGTCGTGATCAGCGCCGTCGCCGTGGGCGACCGTCTCGTCACCTCGTTCCTCGACGTCACCGAGCGCAACCGCATGCTGCGCGAGCTGCGGGCCAGCGAAGAGCATTTCCGCACCATCGTCGCCAAGGCACCGGTGGCGATCGGATACGAAAGCGAACTCGGCAACTACATCAATGAGATGTTTACCCGGTTGTTCGGATACGCCCAGGAGGAGGTTCCCGATTTCGAGTCTTGGCTCGCCATCGCCTACCCGGACGAGGCCTACCGGGCGGAAGTCGTCGAGCAATGGCAGCGCCACTACCGAGATGCCCTCGAAACGGGCAGCCGTGTGGTGCGCGCCGACGAATATCGGATCCGCTGCAAGGACAACAGCACACGGGAGATCGAGATTTCCGGGATTATCGCTGCGGATCGTGTTTACGTGGTTTTTGTCGACATGACCGAGCGCAACCGGATTCAGCGCGAAATGCGCGAGTTGCGCGACCGAATGGCCCACGTCTCCCGGGTGTCAACCCTCGGCGAACTCGCCGGATCCCTTGCCCATGAGCTCAATCAACCGCTCGGCGCCATCCTGCGCAACGTTGAGACGGCCGAGCAATTGCTCGCTCACGCCACGCCTGACACCGCCACACTGCGCGACATCGTCACGGACATCCGGCAGGACAACGCGCGTGCCGGTGCGGTGATCGACCGGATCCGCGCACTCGTAAAACAGCAGCCGCTGCGGATCGGCGAGGTGCACATGGCCGGGATTATCCGCAACGTTGTCGCCATTGTCAGACAGAGCGTCGAACACAGCCGCATCGCCATCGGGATCGAATGCGCGGACGATCTGCCGTCGGTACGCGGCGACCGCTTGCAGTTGCAGCAGGTCCTGCTCAATTTGCTGGTCAACTCCATCGAGGCCATCGGTGAGCGCGGCGACGGCCGGATCGAGATCCGCGTCGCCGGAGAGGGTGCCTGGCTCCGCGTGAGTGTTCGTGACAACGGCGGCGGCACGGATCCCGCGCTCATGCATGAACTCTTCAACGCATTCCACACCACCAAGGCCGATGGCCTCGGCATGGGCCTCGCCATTGCCAGGTCCATCATCGAGGACCATGGCGGCCGCATTGCCGCGGCTCACGAAAACGACGGATTGGAGATTGCTTTCACCATTCCGGTCTGGCAGGGTGTTGGTTCAACATGATGCCGACCATCCATCTGGTGGACGACGACGCCTCGTTCCTGCGGAGCATGGCGCGCCTGCTGTCGGTGTCGGGTTACCGCGTGTTCACCCACGATTCGGCCGACGCCTTTCTCGGGCACGAAGCCCGCACCGCGCCGGGCTGTGTGCTCACCGACTTGCAAATGCCCGGCAAGACCGGTCTCGACCTCCAGGCGGAACTGGCCGCGAGCGATCACCCGATGCCGGTGGTGTTCCTCACCGGACGTGGTGACATTCCCACCTCGGTGCGGGCGATGCGCGGTGGGGCCGAGGACTTCCTGATGAAGCGCGCCTCCAAGGAAGAACTGCTCGATGCGATCGAACGCGCACTCGAACGTGACCGCCGTCAGCGCGCCGCACGCAGCATCGCGGATGAAACCTGCAAAGCGATCAGCGGACTGAGTCTGCGCGAGCGCCAAGTCCTCGCCGGCGTGGTCCGCGGACTGCTCAACAAACAAATCGCGGATGAACTCGGCGTGGCCGAGCGTACCGTGAAGCTCCACCGCACCACGCTCACCCGCAGGCTCGGCATCAGCTCGCCGGCCCAGCTCGCCCTGCTGATCGAGCGCGCGGGGATTTCGCTGCGCGATCTTGCGCCGACCTTGGTTTTTTTGGAGGGGGGTAGAAACCGCACCATGGAGCGGAAGCGATGATTCTCCGGAGTCGCCTGACTCCCCTGTCTGGTTCGGATGGAAATGAGCGAGTGACTGAGGCTCCGCTGATCCCATACCAAGAGATGCGGCCGTGGCTTGCCCACTGCGTCATCGCGCAAGCCCTTTCGGATAGTTGAGTTGCCGGTCACTCTTCATCAAGATGCAGACATTGCGGCGCACATCGCGCCTGTCCTCATGCACGACCCGTCACCGGATCCGGATCCCCCGCGCAGCCAATCGCTGCGTCATGTATTCATTTGGATATTGATCGTCTTATTTCTGATTTTGTTCTGGCTTGCGGTCGGCACGGTCGTCGCTGCTTGGCTTTTCTGATCTCCGGCTCATTTGGCGCGGCGAGCGGACTTCCCACTTTTCCGGCTTGTCGCCCCGCGGCGGTCTTGCCAGCCTGTTTGCCCATGATGCGCTTTCACCGCCTCCGTTCCGCCGTTCTGCCGCTTGCACTCACCGCCACGCTCCACGCGCAGCACCCGGACACCACTGGCTGGGAAGAGTTGTTTGCCGCCAACCTCTCAAACGCCCAATTGGTCATTCCCGCCATCGCCGCGATCTCGGCCGCGGATTCCTGGACATTCGAAAATGGTGAACTCGTTGCGAAAAACCCGCTCACCCTGTGGACGCGGGAGTCCTACGGCGATTTCATCCTCGACCTCGAATTCAAGACCACCAAGCAAGCCAACAGCGGTGTGTTCCTCCGCTCCGGCGACATCGGCAACGTCCTCAAGGCACTTGAAATCCAAGTGCATGAAAACAAGGACGGTCACCTCTACGGCATGGTCGGCGCACTCTACAACGCCTGCCCTCCCTCCAAGGAGATGGCCCGGCCCGTCGGCGAATGGAACCGCTACACCATCACCTGCAAAGGCCCGAAGATCACCGTGGTCTTCAACGGGGAAACCGTCGTCGATGCCGACCTCGACCGCTGGACCGAACCGTTGAAGAATCCCGACGGCACCGCCAACAAGTTCGCTGTCTCGCTGAAGGACTTCTCGCGCAAGGGCCCGATCGGCCTCCAAGGCCTCCATGGCCCGGGCCGCGTCTTCAGCGAAATGGCCCCTGTTCACTACCGCAATCTCAAGATCAAGCGGCTGGACTGAGCGCGATGGGCCGGAAGTTTCTGGCCTCACAGGTGTTTGCCATTGCCACCAAAACCGGCGACCCGAGGAGCGGATCCAGTGCATGTCGCTGACAAGGCTGGCCCAGTGCCAGCACTGACTGCTGCGCTGAAACGCGCAAGGCTCGCGCTCCGCTGATCAATTTGTCAGATGTCGGAGCGGTTTTTTGGATCAATGAGCAGTCCAATGATCGAAAATGAGGTGTCTGGGGGGCTGTTCTCTGGCTGGTCGGCGGAGGGCTATCGCCCGGGATCGAGTTGCCGCCAGTCGTCCTCCGAGAGGCAGCACGGATCGGCTGCGACGAGGTGGCCCGGAGCGATTTCGCGCAGCGAGAGGTCCATGCCTTCGGTTTCCAGGTAGCGCGGATGGCCGAGCCGGTGGCCGAACGCGCTCCCTTTGGGCGGGTCGATGGGCGAGGGGACGTCGCCTTCGAGCAAGATTTTCTCGCGCTTTGCCTGCGGATCGGGAGTCGGGATCGCGGAGATGAGCGCCCTGGTGTAGGCATGGCGTGGATCCCGATAGATCGTTTCGGCCGGGGCGAGTTCGACGATCTTGCCGAGGTACATCACCGCGACGCGGTCGCTGATGTGTTTGACCACCGAGAGGTCGTGGGCGATGAACAAGTAGGACAATCCGAAATCGCGCTGCAGCTCGACGAGCAGGTTGAGGATCTGCGACTGGATCGAGACGTCGAGGGCCGACACCGGCTCGTCGCAGACGATGAGTTTGGGTTTGAGTGCGAGCGCGCGGGCGATGCCGATGCGCTGGCGCTGACCGCCGGAAAACTCAAACGAGTAGCGATCGGCCGCGGATGCCGGCAGTCCGACTCTCTCGAGCAGCTCATCCACCTTCCTCGCTCGTTCGGCGCGGGTGCCGATGCGCTGGATGACGAACGGCTCCTCGATGATCGAGCGCACGCTCATGCGTGGGTCGAGCGACTCTGCCGGATCCTGGAAGATCATTTGAAAATCGCGGCGCAGCGGTCGCAGGGCCGATTGGCCGAGCCGGGTGATGTCGTGGCCTTCGAAGCGGATGTTGCCGGAGGTCGGCCGCAGCAGCCGCACGATGGCCTTGCCGAGGGTGGACTTGCCGCAACCGGATTCGCCGACCAGTCCGAGTGTCTCGCCAGGCGCGATGTCGAAGCTGACACCATCGACCGCGCGCACGTCGGCGACGTGGCGGCGCATCACGCCGCCGCGCACCGGAAAGTGGATCCGGAGGTCGTCGACGGAGAGCAACGGGGCGGGGTTCATCGTGCGTGGGTGAAGGGGTGGGAGCGGTCAGCCCGGCAGTTTGCAACAAACCGGGCAGGTCTCCGCCCAGTGGCCCGGGAGGACTTCGGTGAATGACGGGCGCGGGACCGAAGGTGATGCGGTGGTGATGCGGCCCATGCGCTGGCAGAAGCGGCAGCCGTGCGTGTGCTCGGCGAGCGAGGCGACCATCCCTGGAATCGTGTTGAGCACCGACTTCGACGGCGTTTGCAGAGTCGGGATCGAGGAGAGCAGTCCGCGTGTGTAAGCGTGAAGCGGATTAGCGAAGAGTTCGTGGACCGGTGCGCGTTCGACGACGCGTCCGGCGTACATGA
>VHCM01000044.1 GCA_016871685.1 Verrucomicrobiota bacterium | reverse complement strand
GATCTTTGCGGCAGTGACGGGTAATGCCGATGCCCATGGAAAAAACCACTCGTTTCTTTACGCACGGAACACCCGCAGGATGGCACCGCTTTATGACCAAGTCTGCACTCTCGCCTGGCCGGAACTTTCGACCACGCTATCGATGAAAATCGGCAGGGCCGCGACACTGGCGGAAGTTTCACCGGAACACTTCAAGCAACTTTGCGGCATCGCGAGACTCGGATGGCCAATGGTTCGCGAACGAATCAAGACGATGTGCCGGCGGGTTCTGGATGCGACCCACGAACCGCGCGTTCAGCCAAATTTGAACGTCCCAACGGTCCGTGGGATCGTCGCCAATCGTGCGCAGAGAATGCTGAGCCTGTTGGAAAGAGCGGCCGACTGATCCTGCGCCGACCATCTGGTGACCCAACTCAACGTCCGGCCGCAAACCCGCCTTCACACGCACCGCCAACTGCATGACGTCTTGCGGCAACCCCAAGAAAAAGTGCTCGAAAGAGGACTCGAACCTCCACGGGTTACCCCACTAGATCCTTAGTCTAGCGCGTCTACCAATTCCGCCATCCGAGCAGGGGTTGCGGGTGGGCGGGATGGATAGGCCATAGCGGCGGGGCTTGGCAAGCAGGAATCCACGGAAGGATCCGTGAAGGATCGTCGGGATGATCGCCGGGTCGTCTTGGTGCTAGATCGGGGTTTTCCGGATTGCCCGACAATCAGCAAATGCGTAGAACCCGCGGGTGAGGCGTGGAGATGACAAGTCTTACGCCGCAACCGACGAACGCGCCTTAGATCCACGTGTCCCGCTCATTCCAGATTCTGATCGCTTGTGGCGGCACCGGCGGGCACTTGTTTCCCGGCATCGCGGTGGCCGAGGCGCTGCGGGCGCGTTCGCACTCGGTGCGTTTGTTGATTTCCGGCAAGGAGGTGGATGCGGTGGCGTCGGCGAAGTATGCGCATCTACCCTTCGAGGTGCTGCCGGCGGTGGCGAAACCGCCGACCCTGTCGCTGCGGATGGTTCCGTTCCTGTGGAGACTGTGGTGTTCGTGGCGGCGCAGCCGGGCGTTGGTGCGATCATTTGGTGCGGATGCCGTGCTGGGCATGGGCGGCTTCACCTCGCTGCCTCCGGTGCTGGCGGGTCACAGGCTCGGCTGCAGGACGTTCGTGCATGATTCCAACGCGCGACCCGGCCGGGCAAATGTGATGACGAGCCGGTTCTGCACGCGCGTGCTGCTCGGCATGGCCGAGGCGGCGCAGTGGTTTCCGAATCGCAGGTGCGTCGTCACCGGCACACCGGTGCGGCCGGAAATCACGGAGCGGCCGCCGCGTGACGAGGCGATCGCACGGTTCGGACTCGATCCGGCGAAGCGCACGGTGCTCGTCACCGGCGGCAGCCAAGGTGCGCAACGCCTCAACGACTTGTGTGCGGCAGCGGCGCAACGGTTGCCGCACGACATCCAGGTGCTGCACATCGCCGGCGCGGCCGACCTGGCGCGCATGCGGTCGGCAGGCGCGGGCCGCGCATCGCATCACGTGCTAGGGTTCTGCGACCACATGGCCGACGCGTATGCCGCGGCCGATCTGGTCGTGTCGCGCTCGGGCGCGTCGAGCCTCACCGAAATCGCAGCCTGCGGCCTGCCCTCGCTGCTGGTGCCTTTTCCGTTTGCCGCGGACGATCATCAAACGCTCAATGCCGAAGTGTTCGCGCGGGCGGGTGCGGCGCGGCTGATCCAACAACGGGACCTGGATGCAACGACGCTGGCAGCGATGATCGGGGAAATCCTTCACGACGACGCGCTGCACACGCGGATGGCATCGGCGGCCCGCGCGCTGGCGGCACCCGATGCGGCGCAACGCGTGTGCGAAGCGATCGAGGCAACGATGAATGACACGGCATGAGCGGATGGAACGAGAGACTGGCCGGTGGCGGTCCGCCGCTGCGCGTGCATATGGTCGGCGTCGCCGGATCGGGCATGAGTGGGCTTGCGCTGTTGTTGATGGGGATGGGCCACCGCGTGAGCGGATCGGACCGCGTGACGACCGCCGAGACCGAGCGAATGCAGCGCGGCGGTCTCGTCTTCTCGACGCCTCACACCGCCGGGGCCGTGCGCGATGCCGACCTGGTGGTGCATTCCTCGGCGATCCGTCCGGACAATCCGGCGCTGGCGGCCGCGCTGGCGGCGGGCATCCCGGTGTGGCGGCGAGCGGAGTGTCTATCGGCCATCCTCAACGCGCGGCGCGGCATCATCATCGCTGGCACGCACGGCAAGACGACGACCTCGTCGATGACCGCCCATGTGCTGCGCGAGGCCGGACTGGATCCGAGCCACTACGTCGGCGCGGAAATTCCCGTGCTCGGTGCCAACGCGCATTGGTCGGCACAGGGCGGGCTGATGGTGGCGGAGGGTGATGAAAGCGATGGCACGCTCGTGCTCTACCGGCCCGAGCATGCGGTGATCCTCAACATCGAAGCCGAGCATCTCGATTTCTACCGCGATCTCGACGAGATCCGCGCCGTGTTCGCACGGCTTGCCGCGCAGACCACCGGCAACGTGGTTTATTGCGCGGAAGATCCGGTGGCGCGCGACCTGTGCGCGCCACTGGTCAACGCGGTGTCTTATGGCTGGGATGGCGCGGATTACAACGCGCACGACGTGCGCGACTTGCGCGGCTCGTCCGCCTTCACCGTGACGCGGCGAAGCATGCGTCTGGGCGACATCGAACTCGGCGTGCCGGGCAGGCACAACGTGCTCAACGCACTGGCGGCCGTCGCGCTGGCCGACCTGTGCGGCGCGGATTTCCGCGCGGTGGCACGCGCGCTGGCGGGATTCGCCGGAGCCAAGCGCCGGTTCGAAACCAAGTACCTCGGTGCGCGGCACCGCATCGTCGATGATTACGGTCATCACCCGACCGAACTTGCGGCCACCTTGCAAACCGCGCGTTCGCTCGGTCCGCAGCGCGTGGTGGTGCTGTTCCAACCACATCGTTACACGCGCACGCAGGCGCTTGCCGACGATTTCGGCCGCGTGTTGCGGGCGGCCGACCACGTCTACGTGACCGACGTGTACCCGGCATCCGAGCCACCCATCGACGGCGTCTCGGGCATGACGATCGTCAAGGCGGTGCAACGCCACGGTCCGACACCCGCGACGCATCTGCCCGATCTGGCGACGGCGCATCACGCGGTGGGCAATGCGCTGCAGGCGGGCGACTTGTTGATCACGCTGGGCGCGGGCAACGTGCACGAGGCCGGCGCGCGATTGGTGCGCGACCTGCAACGGCTCGACGCGATGCTCGCACTGGCACCGGCGGGTGCAATCGACGGCCGATTGTACGAGCCGATGAGGCGGCACACCACCCTGTTGGTGGGTGGCCCCGCGCAGTTCTGGCTCGAGCCTCACACGTTCGATGCGTTTGCCGCGCTGGTCAACCACTGTCGCGCGCTCGGCATTCCGGTGCGCGTGGTCGGCCGCGGATCGAACCTGCTGGTGCGCGACGGTGGCATCCGCGGCGCGGTGATCCATCCGGCGGGCGGTGAATTCGCCGAGGTGGCGGTCGGCCCCGACGGCACGATCACCGCGGGCGCGGGCGTGCGGTTGAAAAAACTTGCGAGCGTGGCCGCGGCTGCGGGCATCGGCGGGTTCGAATGGATGGAGGGCATCCCCGGCAATGTCGGCGGCGCACTGCGCATGAATGCCGGTGCAATGGGCATTGAAACGTTCGATCAGGTGGTGACGGTGACGGTTCTCGATGAAGAGGGGACCATCCGCACGCGGACGAGGGACGACCTGCGTGCCGCGTACCGCGATGTGCCCGACCTGCGGCGTCAGTTCGCGCTCAAGGCGGTATTCGCCGGCCAAGTCGGCGACGATGCGGAGCAGATCCGCGCGCGATGGCAGGCATCTCGTGCCAAACGCAAGACCAGCCAGCCGGTAAACGCCTCCGCGGGCTGCACGTTCCGCAACCCTCAGGCGGTTCCCGCCGGACAACTCATCGAGTCGCTTGGCCTCAAGGGGCGCGGCATCGGCTCCGCCGAAGTTTCGCCGGTGCACGCGAACTTCCTCGTCAACCGCGGCGGAGCATGCGCGGCCGATTTGCTCGCGCTCATCGATACCATCCGCGATCAGGCGCGCAACCGGCACGGAATCGAACTCGAAACCGAAGTGAAGATCCTCGGCGAGGACGAATCCTCGTTTTGAATCCGCCCATTTCCATCCGCATCATGAATGACCGTTCTCCACTCAGCGGCCGTCGCATCGCCGTGCTGATGGGCGGACCCGGCTCGGAACGCGAGGTGTCGCTCGCCTCGGGCCGGGCCGTGCTCAAGGCACTCGTCGGCCTGGGACTCGACGCGACCGGCGTCGACGTGCAGGGCACCACGGTCGATCTGCCAGTCGGCACCGAACTGGCCTTCAATGTGATCCACGGTACCTTTGGTGAGGACGGCGCGCTGCAGGAACTGCTCGAACAACGCGGCATCGCCTACACCGGCGCGGGCGTGGGCAGCAGCCGCACCGCGTTTGACAAGCACCTGGCCAAGCGCGTGTTCGTCGCCACCGGCGTGCCGACGCCGCGCTCCGAAACGCTCGACCTCACGCACGGCCCCGCCGTGCCGGGCATCGCGCCACCGTACGTCGTCAAGCCGCCGCGCGAAGGATCGAGCGTCGGTGTCCACATCGTGCGGGATCGCTCACAGGCCGAAGCCGCCATCGCCGACGCCGCGCGCCACGGCAGCGACGTGCTCGTCGAGGAATTCATCGAAGGCCGGGAACTCACGGTCGGCATCCTCAACGACCGCGCGCTGCCGGTGGTCCACATCGCGCCGCGCGACGGGTTTTACGACATGAAGAACAAATACCCGTGGATGGGTGGCGGGGCTGGCAGTGACTATCAATGTCCGGCGGACCTCGACGAGTCGGTGACGCGGGCGGTGCAGCAAGCCGCGCTCGACGCCCACCGGGCGCTCGGCATCGAGGTTTATTCACGGGTCGACGTCCTGCTCGACGCGGACGACCGGCCGTTCGTGCTTGAGGCCAACACGATCCCGGGCATGACCGAGACCAGCCTGCTGCCCAAGGCCGCCGCCGCAGCGGGCATCCCGTTCGACGCACTCTGCCTGAGGATCGCCGAAACCTCCTGGAAGCTTGGAAACCGCCGCTGAATCTGTCAGATTGCTCGTTGTCCACCGTGAAATGACTCCTCCTCTCGCTCACAGGCCATGAAACGCAACAGCTCGCGCCACCTGAGACGACAACAGCGCAACGTGCTCGAGGCGCGTGTGTTCTCCGCGCGCATCGCCTGGCTGGCGGTGCTGCGCTTCATCGGGTGGACCGCCCGGTGCTGCTGCGTGCTCGCCGTGCTCGCCGGCACCGGTTGGGCGGTGTGGCTGGGGATCCGCCATACCTTCCACGACAATCCGGATTTCAAGCTGCGCCTCATCGACCTCAACCCGAATCCGGTGATCGACGAAGTGAAGCTCATGGAGTTGGCCGCCATCGATCCCTCTGCTGTGCCGAACCTGTTTGACATCGACGTGAAGGCGGCCGAGCGGGCCTTGCGGGCGATTCCCGCCGTGGCATCCGCCGAGATCGAGCGCGACATCCGCGAGGCGGCGCTGCTCGTGCGCATCACGCCGCGCATTCCGCGCGCATGGATCTGCGGTGCTGCCACGCCAGCGGCAGCGCGACGCATCGAAGGCGCACTGCTCATCGATGACGAGGGATTTGCCTATCCCTGCCCGGCGATGCAGGTCGAAGCGGCAGCGGCGCTGCCGGTGATCGAACTTCCCGAAGCACCGGCACCGGTCCAGCGTGTCAGCCATCCGGATCTCGTATTCTGCATGCGCCTGCTCGACGAGGCCGCCCAGGTCGGTTGCAGCGGATCGATCGATGTCGTCCGCCGACCCAACGAATGGTCGCTCGAGTTGGTGACGACCACCGGAATCACCGCGACCTGCTCACTGGGAGACCATTTGCGGCAGTTGGGTCAGCTGCTCCGCGCCATCGATCATGCCGAATCAAAGGGATATGCAATCGCGACGATCAACCTGATCCCGCGAAACCACATTCCGGTGACCGTGCGCGCCGACACGCCGGATGCGCCGCCGCGCGCGATTCCGATCCGGGCCAACCCGCATGACAACATCAACGCACCGCCGCGAGCGATCCCGGTGTCGATGCCCGCTGCTTCCCGCTGACCTCTTTCCCCATCCGCATCCATGGCGCGTCGCAGCAAAATCCACGTCGGTTTGGAAATCGGCACCAGCAAAACGTGCCTGGTGGTGGGCGAGGTGAAACCGGACGGCGCGGTCAAGATCCTCGGCATCGGCGAAACCAAAAGCGCCGGGGTGCGCAAAGGCGAAATCCACGATTTTTCGCAGGCGCGCGCCTGCCTCAAGGACGCCTTGATGCGTGCCGAAGAAGCGGGCGACGTCCAGATCAGCAGCGTCTTCCTCGCGGTCACAGGGCCGCACATCCAGGGAGTCAACCACAGCGGCATGCTCCGCCTGCCCAACGACGAACCGATCGTCGCCGCCGAGCATGTCGAGGAAGCATGCGCCATCGCGCGCGACGTGCAGATCCCGCAGGATCACGTCTACCTGCATCCGATCATCCGCCATTACCGACTGGACGGTGCCGAACAATCGACGTCGCCAGTGGGACTCTACGGCCGCACGATCGAGGCGGATTTCCACATCGTGCACGGGATCGGCTCGCGCATCCAGAACAGCATCAAGCTCGTACGGGAAATCCCGCTCGATCTCGACGACATCGTGTTTGCACCGATCGCCACAGCACAGCTCGCACTCGATCTCGAGCAACGCGAGAGCGGTGCGCTGGTGATCGACATCGGCGGAGGCACCACCGATTACGCGCTCTATCTGGGCGGATCGATCGCCGCATCCGGTTGCATCCCGGTGGGTGGCGACCACATCACCAACGACATTCATCTCGTCACCGGTCTGCCGTTTTCAAAAGCCGAGCGGCTCAAGGTCACGGAAGGCAACGTCTCGGGAGATCCAGTGCATTCGCTCGGCAACGCACGGCTTACCGACGACCGCGGATTCGCCGAAGTGGAAGTGAGCCGGATGGTGCTCAACGAACTCATCCGCCAACGCCTGGAGGAAGTGCTCAAGCTCGTGCGCGCGCGACTGCCGGCGGGTTCGGTGGAACGGATCGGCGCTGGTGTGTTCCTCACCGGCGGCACCAGTCTGATGCGCGGCTTCGACCAACTCGCATACGACGTGTTTGGTCGGGCGATCTATCGGCCGGAGATTCCCGAAATCACCGGCATGCAGGCCGGTTTCCGCGATCCGCGATACGCGACGGGGATCGGCCTGATCCGCTATGCTCAACTCATGGAGGCCGAGCACGGCCGACCGCGCGGACTGCTCGGCAAGTGGATCCGCTCGATCTGGCCGTTTGGTCGACGATGATCCGGCATCCGGCCCCACGACTCTCTCCCACCAACCCATCCGACCATGAATGCCTACACGCGCGATGTTGATGATGTGATCTCCCCGACGGCGGTGTGCCTGATCGGCGTGGGCGGTGCCGGATGCAAGGTGTTGCGCGCGCTGGACGACACCGAGACGAGCGGTGTGCGTCGAATCGCGATGCACACCGACGCCTCCCTGGCAGATGCCGGTGGTGCCGCGAATCTCATTCACCTCGACGGTGGCGTGCTTCCGGGCGTCGGCACCGGCGGCGATGCCGCGACGGGACGTGAAGCCGCGGAGCAATCGGCCAACGCGATCCGCGCGGCGGTTTCCGGCAGCCGTTGTGTCTTCGTGTGTGCCGGACTCGGCGGTGGGACCGGCGGTGGTGCCGCACCGATAGTGGCAAGCCTTGCCCGCGAGCAGGGCGCGTTCGTCGCAGGCATCGCGATTCTTCCATTCGATTTCGAAGGCGCAAACCGCGCCGCCACAGCCCGAACGGCGCTCGACGCGCTCGCGGCGCAATGCGACTTGGTGCTCGTGCTGGAAAACCAGCACATGACCCCGCCACCGAAGGCCAAAGCCGGATTGGCGGAGTCCTTCGCGGCCGCCGATCAAATGATCGGCCGCGCGATCTCGGCGATCCTGCGCATCGCGACGCGCCCCGGGCTGATCCGCCTCGGACTCGACGACCTTGCGGCCGTGCTTGGTACGGGATCCTCGCGTTGCGCGTTCGGCACCGGTACGGCCGCGGGCCGCGAACGCGGAGGCAAAGCCCTGCGCGAAGCACTGGCATGCCCGCTCATCGGCGGCGGCGACGTGTTGCAGCAGGTCGGAACTTGTCTCGTCCATCTGTGCGTCGGGGAAGACGTGCCGGTGCGCGAAATCGAGTCCGTGATGGAGCAAGTCGCACACCATGTGTCGGCCCGCGCGCGACTGCACTTCGGTGTGTCGATCGACCCAGCGATGAAACAATCCCTCGCCATCACCATCATCGGCAGCACCCGCGATGCCGCCACTCAAACCCGCACCGGGATCAACGACGTGTCTTTCCACACACCCGGCATCGACGAGACGAGCCCGGAAACCCTGCGGCATCACGAAGAGCACGAGCAGGCATCGGCCGCCTCGGTTTCTCACGATGACCCGCCCGAGCTGCCTTTCCATGATGTCTCGACTGCCGCGGCCGTTCCACGCGAGCCGGACAGCCTGCCGGCGATGGCGATGGATGCTCCGGCACCCCATGAGGTCGAACCCGCGGAGACACCACGAGCACGTGTGAAGCTCGGCATCAAGGGATTGGGCGAGCAGAGCGAGTTGTCGCTGGATTCAGTGCCTCGCGGCCGCTTCGATGGGCATGAACCCAACCTGATCGACGGAGAGGACCTCGATCTTCCACCGTTCCTGCGACTCAGGAAATGAGCCGGTGTGAAGGCCCGCTCACTCCGGTTTTCGCCCGATCCGTTCTTGATGAGAACCAGTGACAGGTTCGAGCGGATCGGTCGGCGCATGGGTGCCCAAAAACAGAACCGGTTCGATTGACGAACCTCAGTAAATCATCGGCATGTTGCGCGCCGGCGTACCGGGGACCACCACCGACCCACCGGCCGGAACGCCATCGCCATCGCTAATCCATGGCCCCCAATACCATCTGTGTTGGGTGGGGGGCTTCACCTGCTCCAATTGCAGGACCGGATGATCCGGCGGCTCGGGTGCGAACGCGACCAAACCGAGAAAAAGGAACGCAAGGAACGCCTTCATGGGTTGGGAGAGATCCCCATTATGGCACCGGACACCGCCGGGACAAGCTGATCCTTCGCGGATCGGCCAGCCCGGACGCCGGGAGGCGATGCGACGCGGCTTACTTGCGGCGCTTCGCCTCAAGGCCTTCGCGCACCTTCACCGCGAGTTCCTCGTAGAGCGCCGCATCGCCTTTGAGCAACTCCTTGGCGGCATCGCGGCCCTGCGCGAGCTGGTTGCCATTGTACGAGAACCATGATCCGCGCTTCTGGACGATCTCCATTTCCAACGCCAGATCGAGCAGGGATCCGGTCGAGGAAATGCCCTCGTTGTACATGATGTCGAACTCCGCTTCGGTGAACGGCGGTGCCACCTTGTTCTTCACGATCTTGAGCTTGGTGCGGTTGCCGGTGACGGTGCCATCGGTCGCCTTGATCTGGCCGATGCGGCGGATGTCCACGCGGACCGAGGCAAAGAACTTGAGCGCGCGGCCGCCAGGAGTGGTCTCCGGGTTGCCGAACATGACACCGATTTTCTCGCGGATCTGGTTGGTGAAAATGCAGACGGTGCGGGCTTTCGAAATAAGGGCAGTGAGCTTGCGCATCGCCGCGCTCATCAGCCGCGCCTGCGCGCCAACCGTGGAGTCGCCGATCTCGCCGTCGAGCTCCTGCTTGGTGACGAGCGCGGCCACCGAGTCCAGGACGATCACGTCGATCGCATTTGAGCGCACGAGGGCCTCGCAAATTTGCAGGGCCTCCTCGCCGGACGAAGGTTGCGAAATGAGCAAGTCGTCGAGATTGACGCCGAGCTTGCGCGCGTATTGCGGATCGAGCGCGTGCTCAACGTCGATGAAGGCGGCGAGCCCGCCCTTCTTTTGCGCTTGGGCGATCGCCGTGAGGGTGAGGGTGGTTTTGCCGGAAGATTCCGGACCGAAGATCTCGACAATGCGCCCGCGCGGGAAACCACCCACACCCAAGGCGCGGTCGATCAGCAGGTTGCCGGTCGGGATGACGTCGACATCCACACATTGCTCGTCGCCAAGCCGCATGATCGCCGATTCGCCGAACTCCTTCTGGATCTGCGAAATCGCCAGATCGAGGTTGCGCTTGCGGGCTTCGATGAGTTTTTCGTTGGGGGATTCTTCAAGGGTTGCTTTGGCCATGGTGTTCGGGGTGGGTGATGAGCGCATTGAAACAGCCCGATGACTTGTTGACAAGAAAAAAGATGTTCGGCTGAACAAAAATGTGAATCGGGGCGTTTGCTGGGCAGGTTGGCGACCCGGCACCTCGTAGGGACCACCACTGGGCCCGCATCAACATGTTGTCTGTCCCTATGTGCATGAGGAGACTTGGTAGTGAGAGATTTGGTGCTGAAAACCATGGAACCGGAACTGCACCCCCCATCCCGCTCCCGGGCCTTCATTACATTTTGTCTGTCCCTATGTAGTCGGCAGCCACAAGATCCCGTCATGCAGACCAATGAGCAACAACAGCGGATCGAGCGGCTTCGCGTCGCCAAGGAGGCCCTGCACATGGCGGCGGCCAGGGTGAGTGAAGAACTCGGCGGCGCGCCGGTCGTGGTGGTGGTGGGCGGAAGTTCGGCCCACGGACTTGAGGCCACCCTCGCCGGATGGGCCAATCTCGCCGATGGCCGCGAAGGCCGCTTTCGGGATGTCGTGGGCATCCTCCAGTCCGCCGTTCAGATCGAGTCGTTTTTGCATTACATGGAGGACGACGTATTCCAAGACCTCAAAGACAAAGTCTCCGAGCGATCGTGGTGGAGCAAAGGCCGACGCGCGGGTGCCGGCAATCCACCATCGGCATGACTCTCACCCGAGCCCGGAACCCATGCGAATGCTCCCGTTCCGGCCCTGAAGCCACCTGATCGCAGACGCCGCCAGCCATGGATACCGCCTTGAGCATCCTCGTCGGCATCGGCCTGAGCAGTGCCTGCGGGTTCCGCGTGTTCGTGCCGTTGCTCGTCATCAGCATTGCTTCCCAAACCGGTCACCTTGCCCTTGCCGACGGCTTCCAGTGGATCGCAACCCCGGCCGCGTGCGCGGCCTTCGGCACCGCTGCGCTGTGCGAAATCGCCGCGTACTCGATCCCGTGGTTCGATCACCTGATGGACACCATCGCCACTCCGGCCGCATTCATCGCCGGCACAGTGGCCACCGCGTCGATGGTCGGCGATCTTTCGCCATGGCTGACCTGGTCGCTTGCCGCAATCGCCGGGGGCGGCGTGGCCGGGGCCATCCAAGCGGGCACCGTCGCTGTGCGCGGCGCATCCACGATGCTGAGTGGTGGCCTCGGTAACCCGGGGATCGCCATCTTGGAACTGCTGGGTGCCGCGATCACCTCAGTGCTCGCCGTGGTGGCCTTGATCGCCCTGTTGCTGGTCATCGTCCTGCGCCGCTTGGCCCGGCGAACCCGCGACGGCAGCGCGGCCCTGAGTGGCTGAATTCGCCGACCCGCAGCGTGTGACGAACCCCGACACCATGGCCGGGCGGGATAGGCACCCCCTCGCTTAGTGTGGCTGCTGCCCATACTATTTGTCTGTCCCTATGTACTTGTCCCCTGTACTCGCGCTCATCGCCCATCACACGGCCGTCAGCATCGCCTTTGCCTCGGCGGTTGCTTGGCGGACGTCGGGCGCGGTGAGCAGGTCGGACACGATGACCACGCGGGTCGCGCCGGCGGCGATCACTTCGTGGAGGTTCGCCCGGCGGACGCCGCCGATGCAGAAGGCGGGGATCTTCTGTCCCACCTGCGCCGCCATCGCACGCACCTCACCCAACCCGATGCCAGGTCGGCCAAGCTTGGTGGGCGTCGGAAACAGGGGACCAAAGCCGATGAGGTCGGCCCCCTCGGCAAGCGCGGCGCACGCCTGATCCAGCGAGTGGGTCGAGCGGCCGACCCACTTGCCCGGGCCGAGAATTTTCCGCGCCTGATCCAGCGGTCCATCGTCCTGCCCGAGGTGCACGCCATCGGCACCCACTTCGGCGGCCAGCGCCGGAAAGTCGTTGAGAATGAATGGCACACCAACGACGCGGCACAGCGGCACCACCTCCAAGGCGACTTGGCGGATGGTCGCGGCATCGTGATGCTTCGCGCGCAGTTGCAGTAGATCCACACCGCCGTCGAGCAGGGCCCGCGTGATCCGGGCGGCATCGGCCTGCGCCACGTATCCGAGATCGAGGATGCCGTAGAGCCTGGCGGCGGCGATGGATGGGATGCGGTCCACAACGAGCGGCGGTCCGGCCGAATGGGGTTTCGGCTCAGGGCTTGCGTTCCTCAAGGAAACGACCGACCCATCCGATGTCGTAAGTGCCGTTGATGAAATCCGGGTGTGAGACGATTTCGAGCTGGAACGGGATGGTCGTCTTGATTCCGCGGATGGTGAACTCGCCGAGCGCGCGCTTCATCCGGGCGATGGCGATCTCGCGGGTCGATGCGGTGACGATCAGCTTGGCGATCATCGAATCGTAGTGCGGCGGCACGGTGTAGCCCGAATAGACGTGGGTATCGACACGCACGCCTTTGCCGCCCGGGGCGTACCAGAGGTCGATCGTCCCGGGAGATGGCGCGAACGAGTTGTATGGGTCTTCCGCATTGATGCGGCATTCGATCGAATGGCCGCGCGGTGTGGCGTTCAACAAGTGCTCGGAGATCGGCTCGCCGGCGGCGATGCGGATCTGCTCCTTGATGAGTTCGCACCCCATCACCTCCTCGGTGACCGGGTGTTCCACCTGGATGCGGGTGTTCATTTCCATGAAATAGAAATGCTCACCCTTGGCATCGACGAGGTACTCGATGGTGCCGGCGTTCTGGTAGCCGATGCTGCGGATGAGGTTGACGGAGGCCTCACCCATCCGCGCGCGCAGCTCCGGGGTGAGGAGCGGTGACGGGCATTCCTCGATGATCTTCTGGTTGCGACGCTGCATCGAGCAGTCGCGCTCGCCGAGGTGCATGAAATTGCCGTGTGAGTCGCCGAGGATCTGGATCTCGACGTGATGCGGCTCGATCACCAGTTTTTCGAGATAGCAACTGCCGTTGCCGAAGGCCGCGGCTGCTTCATTGGACGCGGCTTGGAACAGTTGGAGGAACTCGTCCTCGTGGAAACACGGGCGCATGCCGCGTCCGCCGCCGCCGGCGGTGGCCTTGATCATCACGGGGAATCCGATGCGCTTTGCTTCCTCGAGTCCGGCCTCGGCATCGGGCACGATGTCCGATCCGGGAGTCACCGGCACGCCATTCGCGACCGCAGTGGCGCGCGCGGTCGCCTTGTCGCCCATCATCGAAATCACCTCGGCGGACGGGCCGATGAAGGCGAGACCGGAGGATGCGCAGATCTCGGCGAAGCGCGCGTTTTCCGAAAGAAACCCGTACCCGGGGTGGATCGCCTCCGCGCCGGTGATTTCGGCAGCGGCGATGATGCGGTCCATCTTGAGGTACGACTCGCGTCCCGGTGCCGGTCCGATGCACACCGCTTGGTCGGCGAGCTGCACGTGCATCGAATCGACATCGGCCTCGGAATAGACCGCGACCGACTCGATGCCGAGTTCGCGGCAGGCGCGGATGATGCGCAGCGCGATTTCGCCGCGGTTGGCCACAAGGACGCGTTTGAACATGGTGGGAAAACGGGTGGTCGGCGCGGTGTCCGCCGGATCACTTGATGCGGAAGAGAACGTCGCCGTACTGGACCGGCTTGCCGTCATCGACAAGCACCGCGCAGATCGTGCCGGAGGTCTCCGCCTTGATTTCATTCATCACCTTCATGGCCTCGATGATGCAGAGTGTCTGGCCGACCGATACGGTGCTGCCGACTTCGACGAAGTGCGGCGCGTCGGGCGCGGGTTTGCGGTAGAACGTGCCGACCATCGGCGAGGTGATCTCGGTCCCCTCGGCGGCGGGGGCCGCGGGGGTCGGCGCGGAGCCAGCGGGCGAGGAAGCCGCTGCGGCGTGTGCGGCAGGCGCGGGGTGGGCGACCTGCACCGGGCCGATCAATGAGCGGAGTTCGTCGAGATCGGCCCCCTTCTTGAGCTTGAGGTGGAAATCCTTCTTGTTGAGGTCGAACAGCGTGAGTCCGTGTTCGTTCATCAGTTCGACGATTTTGCGGATTTCGTGAAGGTCCACTGGAATCGGGGGTTGGGGTTCGGTCGGCGCGTTTCTGGATGCGCGGTGCTCGTTCCAAGAAGCGTCAGCCGCCAGGGACCGTCAAGACGGAAGTCGGCCGACCCAAGGGCACGGACGCGGCAATTGGTTTCCAATCTTGCGCCGTCGGCCCGACCGGATCAAAACCCGGCACATCGATGCAACGGCTGCGGCTCAACACACTGGACCGTCCCGCCATGCCCGCGGAGTTCGTTCCGGCGGATTATTTCCGCAGGCTCGGGTGCCACGAGTTGTTGCGCGACGGCCGACCGCTCGAGGTGGATCTTGGCTGCGGTGACGGATCGTTCCTGCTCGATCTGGCGGGCGCGCATCCGGGGCGCGACTTTCTCGGCGTCGAGCGCCTACTCGGGCGAGCGGCAAAGGTGTGCCGCCGGATCACGCGCGCTGGACTCGACAACGCGCGGGTGCTGCGCCTGGAAAGCCGCTACACGGTTGAGTGGCTGCTGCCGCAATCGTCGGTGTCGCGCCTGCACCTGATGTGTCCGGATCCATGGCCGAAGCTGCGTCATCACCGTCGCCGTCTGGTGCAGGACGGGTTCCTCGACGCACTGGTCCGCGTATTGGCGGACGAAGGCGAGTTCTTGTTCATGACCGACGACCGCGAGTATTTTGATTGGTCGTTGGAGAAAACAGCGGCACACGGCGCGTTCGCGCGGATCGATTGGGAGGAAGAATCGTTCTTTCATCCCAAGACCGACTTCCAACGTCAATGGGAAGCCGAAGGGCGCGTGATGTGGCGGTCGCGCTGGCGCAAGGTGTGAACGGAATCAGCGCCGGAGAACCAGTGCCGGTCGCGCCGGAAGAAACCCATCGAGCACGAGTTGTCCGCGAGCGTCGATGGCGAGGGTGACCGCGCCGGTCTTCGACGTATCGAACACGGCGATGCCCGATGATTCCCAGTAGGCGACATCGTCATCGGGCAGTCGCTCGCCTTCAGGAAAATCCGCGTGGGTGGCGACGATCGCCCGCGGTGCGACCGCGGCGATGAAGCGGTCGGCGAGACTCGATGATGTGGCGTGGCGGCCGGCGACGATCACATCGGCGGTGAGGTCCGTGCGCGATTCGAGCAACTCGATTTCCGCATCGGTGCCGGCGTCGCTTGTGATGAGGATGCGCCAGCCGCGCCAATGCAGGCGGAGGATCGCGACGCGGTCGTCGGCCACGGCATTGACCGCCGACGGATCCGGTGCGTGCAACACTTCGAGTGACGCGCCGTCGGGTAGCGGCAGCATCGCACCGGGAGCAAGCCGATCCATGTGCAGGCGACGGACCGGTGCTTGCTCGAGCCATGCGCGGTAGCCCGGGCTGCGTGCGCGCTCGACGGGGAGCAGTGCCTGGCGGATTGGAAACGTCTGCCAGACCGGTGCCGCGCCGCCGACGTGGCGGCCGTCGGGGTGGGTGAGGACCACCGCGTCCGGCACGATGCCGAGATCGCGCAGTGCCGGGGCGATGCGGTGGCGGAATCCGCCGGGATCGCCGCAATCGATGAGTACGGCAGAACCATCGGTGCCCGAGAAACAAGCGGCTCCGGCACCATGGTCGAGTGAGAACACGGTGAGCTGCGGTTGTGATGGACGTCGCGTCTGGAAATGCGCGCCGGGCAAGTGGGCGAACCACCCGGCGGACGCCGCGCAGAGCGACGCCGCGCGGGCGTTGGCGTGGTTGATCCCCACCGAGGCGATCGGCACCAGCGACCCGAGGAACGCGGAGAGCAATGCGGCCGCGAGAATGAAGAAGACGACCGGCATGAGCACCAGCGAGGCGATCACGGAAACCGGCGTCACCAATCCGAAGTGAAACAGAATGAGTGGTGACGAACCGATCGCCGCAGCCAGCGACACTGCGAGCGAGCCGGCGACGTGGCGGCGGAAGCGCAGCCAGCGGTGTTGCAGTGCGGTGAGCATCCGCTCGTGCAGCAGCGGGTCGGGCCGGGCCATCCATGAAAACACGCGCGACGCCCATGCGGTGCCGATGGCGATGGCGGCGACCACGCCGTAGGAAAGCTGCACGCCCGGTTTGAAAATCATGCGGCCATCCACCAGCATGCCGACCAACCACACCGTGCCGAGCGCGTTGAGCAGGTTGGGTTTGCGCCGCAAGGCGAACGCACAAAGGAACACCGCGGTCATCCACGCCGAACGCAGGGCGGGCTCGCTGTTGCCG
>VHCM01000043.1 GCA_016871685.1 Verrucomicrobiota bacterium | reverse complement strand
TTCGAGCACCAGTCCCGAGCACGACGGTTCGTACTTGTCGAGCGTGCGCAGGAACGCCTCGTCCTCGGCGAGCAGTTGTTCGTAGGCCGGGATCACCTCCATGTTCGACACCACGATGTCCGCCGGATGGAACACGCCGTTGGCGACGATGCCGGTGACGCGTCCGTTTTCGCGCCGCACTTCGCCGACCTCGGATTCCAGCCGCACCTCGATGCCGAGTTCCTCCATCAGTCTGCCGAGGCCGAGCGCGATGTGGTAAAGTCCGCCGTCGACATACCACAGATCGTAGCGGAACTGGATGGTCGGCATGCAGTTCATGAATGCCGGCGCGTGGCAGGCCGAGGATCCGACGTACTTGATGAAGTAATCGAAGATGTCGCGCATGTGGCGCGTCCTGAGGTGCCGCGCGACGCCGCCGTGCATCGTGCGAAACAAATCGAACTTGAGAAATTTTCCCAGTCCGTAGAACCGGCGGAACTCCGCCGCGGTGTCGAGGCCCTGTTCGAAATACCCTTCGTTGGTGAGGTCGTAGAGACCGGCCGAGTATTCGAGGAACCGCTCGATGTTGCGCGGGTCCTCGCCGACCTTGCGCGCCTCCTCCGCCATCTTCTCCGGCTCGGGATACAGGTCGACCACCTTGCCGTCCTCGAAGAAGTTGCGCCAGTGCGGGCGCAGCGGGCGGATCGGGATGTAGTCCGCCATGCGCTTGCCCGAGCGTTCGAACAGACGCTCGAAAAGATGCGGCAGGGTCAGGATCGAAGGGCCGAGGTCGAAGGTGTAACCGTGGGCCTTGAGCACGTTGAGCTTGCCGCCGATGCGCGCGTTTTTTTCGTGGATCGCGACCCGGTATCCCTGCTGGGCGAGCGAAATCGCGGCGGAGATGCCGCCGAGGCCGGAGCCGATGACAATCACTTGTTTCGCAGTCATGAATGGGGTCAGGGTGGCATGTTGAGGCGCCGCAGGGCCGCCGCCGATTCGTGGTCGCCGGGCTGCAGGGAAAGCGCCTTGCGGTAAGCGGCGGCGGCTTCCTTGTCCCGGTCGAGACGCTCGAGCGTGCGACCGATGAACTGTTGGCAACCGGCCGCGCCCCAGCGCGGATCACGGCCGACCGCGGGACGCCGTGCCTCGGCTTCGAATAGGGCCTCCGCGGCGCGGAGTTCGTCGAGCGCCTCGTTCAGGGCGCGTGCGCTCTTCGCCGTGTGCAGCAGGCCCGCTCCGTTGAGGTAGCGCACGCGCGGATTCGACGCCCCGTGCTTGAGCGCCTGCGACTGGTGCCTGGCGACTTGAGGTCCATGCAGGATCGCGCGCAGCAGGCCGCCCTGGATCTTCATTCCCAGCAGTGTGCCAAGCAGGGCCTGCGCCTCGGCATGGGCGGGCTCAATTTCAATCACCGCATCCAGTGAGCCGAGCGCCGACTGCATCGCCTCGTCCGCGGATTTCCTGTCGGTGCCGCCGTCATGCGGATGGCGCAAGCAAAGCATCCGGTGAAACCGGGCGACGCCCGCCCAGTAGCGCGCTTCGGCCGGTGCCGCACCGCTCCTCAGGGCTTGGTCGAATCGCTCCGCGCTTTGCCGGAAACCATCGCAGTGCCAGTCGTGAAGGGCGGATTCGAAGGTCCGGATGCCCTCGTCCATCAGCCGCTGGGCCGGTGCATCGGCTTGCGCAAACGCGATCGTTGCGCAGAAAATGGCAGTGAACAGCCGAATCATGACTTGACGTAGCCAAGCTCCGCCGCGTCCATGCCGCAACCCCAATCATGGATGCCTGCGCACGGATCTCCTCGCAGCGACGGTTTTTCCGGACCGGTGCAACGCGATCCGTGGCCTTCCGCCGCGACCGCCTGCGTGCCCTGCTCGCTGCGGTCGAGCGGCACGAGTCCGATCTGCTCGACGCGCTGGTCGAGGATCTCGGCAAACCGCGCGTCGAGGCCTGGGCGTCGGAGGTCGGCCACGTCAGCGGGGAAATCCGCCACGCCCTGCGCCATCTCGACGGCTGGATGCGTCCGCAACGCCATCGCGCGCCGCTGATCGCGTGGCCTTCCGTCGCCTGGGAGTCGCCCGAACCGTTCGGCGTGGCGCTGATCATCGGCCCTTGGAATTATCCGGCGCAACTCGTCCTCGCACCGACGGTCGCTGCGATCGCCGCCGGCAACTGCGCGGTGCTCAAGCCGTCGGAATGCGCGCCATGCGTCTCGTCGGTGCTCGCCCGGCTCGTCGGCGGCGCGTTCGATCCGGACCATGTCGCGGTCGTCGAGGGAGGACGCGACACCGCCGAGGAGCTGCTCCGCGCAACATCCGACATCGTCTTTTTCACCGGCGGCACCGCCATCGGCCGCGAAGTGATGAAGGCAGCGGCCGAGCATCTGACGCCCGTGATTCTCGAACTGGGCGGACGATCGCCCTGCATCGTTTGTGCCGATGCGCCGCCCGCTGTCACCGCCCGCCGCATCGCCTGGGGCAAGTGCCTCAACGCCGGCCAGACCTGCGTCGCACCCAACCAAGTCTTCGTCGACCGCCGCGTCATGGATGCGTTCGTCGGCGAACTCAAACAGGCGCTGCACGCGTTTCACGGAGGCGACGCGCTGCGCTCACCCGACTTCGGCCGCATCGTCAACCGCCGGCACTTCGAGCGCGTTTGCGCGTTGATCGACGACAGCGAGATTGCGTTTGGCGGACGTCGCGATGCGGACACGCTGCGCATCGAGCCGACGCTGGTGATCGATCCGCCCGCGGATTCGCCGCTGATGCGCGAGGAAATCTTCGGCCCGGTGCTGCCGGTGATCGGCTTCGACGATCTCGACGAGCTGCTCGAGCGTTTGCGCGAGGAGGAGCCGCTGGCACTCTACGCATTCACCGACGATCGTGAAACCGAGCGACGCATCCTTACCGCCACCCGCTCCGGCGGTGTCTGCATCAACGACACGATCACCCACCTGCTCGCCCGTGATCTGCCGTTCGGCGGCATCGGCGCGAGCGGCATGGGCCGCTATCACGGCAAAGCCGGCTTCGACGCCTTCAGCCATCGCCGCGCGGTGATGCGCCGCCGGTGTTTCCCGGATCCGCCATTCCGCTATCCGCCGGTGCGGACCTCGCTCGACACCCTGCGCCGGATCATGCGCTGGTTCGGTTAACTCAGCGCCTGCGACGCATGACTGCCAGAGCGCCAAGCAATCCGAGCAGGCAGGAGGACGGTTCTGGAATCACGAACGTGTACGTTCCCTGGCCGATGATGAACCCGTCATCTACGTGGCGGCCCTCGATACCAAAATCGATCTCGTACGTGCCATTCACCGTAAAACCCCAGTTGTAATGGGTGTGGCTACCCGGGACCAGCGTATATGAATTTACATTGTTTCCGGTATTGAAAAAGATAGTTTCTCCTCCAAACCCGTTATCCTGCCAGAGCAGGAGCTGCCCCGGCCCGCGGATCTCTAGAATGCGAAGCGTGAGTATGCTGTCCACCCACTCCAATGGATCGAGTTCCTCCAAGCCAATTCCGAGAAACGGCGCGCCCTGATCCGCCGCTTCCTGTTCGGTTTCCGGCAGCCAGAAATAGGTTGTGCTGCCAACAGTCGTTGTCGAAGTGACCGGGATGGCGATCACCAACTCGTCCGCCTCGTACTCTTTGTCAGTCGTGATGCGCAGTCCGTCGATGATCGCGCCGTTATCGCCCCCCTCGTTGTGAAAGTGGGCATCGAAGCCCTCCCCGGAAACATAGCCAAAGGCCGGACCATCAATATGACCACCGGTCACAATGGAAGCTGCTTGAGCGCAGCCCATGGCCGACCAATAGGTGGCGGTGGCCAGTAACGGTAGTGAAAGAAACTTGCAAACAATTGTCGGATTCAAATGGATCATGAGTGTGGGATTGTGGGTTGGATTGAGCGCCCCGCCTGGGAATCAGCAGGGCGGCCACAGAATCCCACTAAAGCAAATTATTTGCAAGAATAACTTTTTTGCTCTTGCAATTTAATTCAAAAACCATTCCTTGGGTGACCCAAATGGATGGTTTTGAACTGACTTCGGCCGGTCTTCGTTATCTGGCCCGTGCGCTCGGCCAACAGATGGTCTGGTGGGGCTACGACGTGAAGCATCCGAGTGCCAATTTGCTCCTACTGAGCGGAATGAGGCGTTTGCCTTCTCCCGGGTTGCAGGCGACGAGTTGTTATCGGGTGGATTGGGAGGGGGGGTGGGTTGAGCTGCACGGCGCGGTGGCCTCATGGACGCCTCCGCCACGGCAGGTGGGCATCATCTTCGCGCGTGATCGGGCCCGGGTGGAATTGTGGACGGGTGCGCAGCCGCCGATTCCAGGCAAGGAGTGCGGGTTGCACGGCGGCGCGGCGCAGCGTGGAGCGGCGGCACTGCCGCTGGTTCGATGGATCGCGGGTTATGAAGAGTGGGTGGACGCAACGATCGGGCCGGAATGGCGGCAAGGATGCTGGCGCGCCTTCCGGCGCCTGCCACAGGCCAGACGATGGCTGCCGCCGGCAGAGGCGCGGGATTGGTGGAAACGGTCATGCATCGCGCAGGCTCTCCAACCGCCCTTCTGATCATACAAGTTCCCTGACAGTTTGTCGAACCCACCATGAAACGAATCGAAACGCTCCCGGTGATTTCCAATCTCGCCCGCGCCTGTCGGCTCATTGCTCTGCTCTTGGGCGGGCCTGCGGCACTGCATGCCGGCTTCTCCGACGGTTCCAACGGCAATCATGACGGGGGTGGCGATGCTGCTGCCGCTCATGGCATGAGTGCCTGCCACGACCATGTGGATATCGATCTGAATTGGGATGGGAGCCGATGGGTGATCGGTCTGAAAACAGATGCTGCGATACACTCGGTGGACGATTTGTTTCTCTACCTGTCCGACAAACCCCATGTTGCTGGCAATCCCACGGTCTCGGGAGCGCGGCGGGTACAGCCCGCATCGGCAAGTTTCAACTTCACCGGAGTGGCGGCTGGGCAGCCGATCTGGATGGCAGATCAGGGCACTCCGGGAATCGGTGATGTATTTCCCGGGTTCAATAGTGATCAGGGAGAAACTTATCTCGCCAATCATCTGCCTGCCGATTCGCGCCTCTTACAAGCGCGGCCATGGATCCGTGTTTCGCTCGTCGACTATGTGGCACCGCACGGCCGCAATGCGCACTTCTCGATGTGGAACAGCACCACGGGGAAGCCACCGACTGTTTGGATGTCCACCCTCACGGATGTGCCGGACGACAGCTATTATTTCGCGGGAGGAACTCATGCTCATTTGTTCTGGGGGTTCGGGTCGCAAGGAATCCACAAGGTGCGTCTGCGCGCCTCCTCGCTACAGGCCGATGGAACACCAACCGGTTTCAGTGAGCCGTTCACGATTACCTTTGCGGTGGGCACCGTGGCCTACTGGCAGGCATCATGGTTTGATGCCCAAGAGCTGGAGGATCCGGATCAATCATCGCTTGCCGCCGATCCCGACGGCGATGGCCTGAACAACCTGATCGAATACGCGTTCGGCACGAATCCGCGTCGTGCTGGCGCGATACCTCACGCCGATGGGTTGGGCTTGCCGCGCATGATCGTTGAGAAGATCGACGGCGGGCATTTCCAGACGCTGATCCATCCCCGGCGTCGTGCCGGATTGCGTTACATTCCCGAAACCTACCAAGCGCTTTTTGCGGATTCGCCCCATGGCCCATGGAGCGATGCGGCGGTCGTCACGGAAGTGCGGGACTTTCCGCCATCGCAAGCCTCGCTCAACGACGATTGGGAGCTTGTGCTGCACAGACACCCAGTTTCCTCCGGTGGCACACGCGGATTCGGCCGCGTGCGGGTTATCGCGGGCGATGGATTTTAGCCTCGTCACCCGTCCGGCCTCCGGCCGATGATCCGCCGCGTGATCCACCCGACCGCGATCGTCTCGCCGCACGCCCGCCTGGGCACCAACGTGCGCATCGGGCCGTATTGCGTGATTGGCGACCACGTCGAGCTGGGCGACGACTGCGTGCTGCACCCGCACGTGGTGATCGAGGGCCATTCCAAATTCGGCCGTGGCAACGAGTTTTTCCCGTTCGCCGCGCTCGGTGGCAAAACGCAGGATTTGAAATACCTCGGCGAGCCGACCCACCTCGAAGTCGGCGATCACAACGTGTTCCGCGAAAACACCACCGTGCATCGTGGCACCCACGGGCACACGCCGACGCGCATCGGGTCCCACAACCTGCTGCTCAGCTATGCCCACGTCGCGCACGACTGCCAGCTCGGCGATCACATCATCCTGTCCAATTCGGTCGGGCTTGCCGGCCATGTCGTCGTCGAGGATCACGCGGTGCTCTCGGGCATGGCCGGTGTCCACCAGTTCTGCCGCATCGGCGCGCACTCGATCGTCGGCGGCTACACCAAGATCGTGCAGGACGTGCCCCCATTCATGATTGCCGACGGCAATCCGGCGGCGCTGCGTGGGGTCAACGTCGTCGGCATCCAGCGCCGCGGATTCGCCGAGGACGACATCCGCGCGCTCAAGGCGGCATACAAAAAGCTCTTCCTCAAGAAAGACAACAACCTCGCGCAATCGGTCAGCTCGCTCAAAGCGACGCACGATGCCGACACGCCGCAGGTCGCGCGGCTGATCCGCTTCATCGAGGAATCGCAGCGCGGGGTGACGCGCTGACGGACCGCCTCAGGCCGTGTCACCTCAGGCGCCCTGCGGCTGGAGGCCGGTCGCGGAGCCGGATGGTTGCGTGCGCGATGCCGGCACAAACGGCCGCGTGAGGGATTCCTCGAGATCGAAATCACCATCAAAATCCTCGATGCGGTCCGACTCCTGTTTTCCGAACACTTGTTCTTCGATCAACCGGAAGACCATTTCACCGACATCACGGCAGCGGCGCACGCCCCACTCGTGCATCAGCGTGGAGGCCATCGGCCCGAATTGCTCGAGCGCGTGGTCGCGGAAGCCCGCCAGCAATTCGGAGCCGCCCACGTGGCGCACCTGACCGCCATTGGTCGCGGCCGCGCGCTTGAGCGTGAAATCGAGCGCGTCCTTGAGGAAGAGATACGCCTGTGCGTCGTAGCGTCGGTCCCTCTTGAGGATCGAGGCAACCGATTGCTCGAACTGGACCGCCTGCACGGGTGGAGCATGCCCGCGGAATCCGCGGGTGTCAAAGCGCTTGTCGCCGCCGGATCAGGACAGCCGGTCGCGGAAATCGGTGTACGTGAACTCACGCAGCACCTCGAGCCGGCCGTCCTCGTGTTGCAGCGCGATCGCCGGATGCTTCACACCGTTGAACGTCGTGGTCTTGACCATCGTGTAGTGCGCCATGTCGTCGAACACGAGCATGTCCCCCGGTGTCAACGCGCGCGGAAACGCATAGTCGCCGATCACGTCGCCGGCCAGACAGGTCGGCCCGCCGAGACGGTAGGTGAACGGTGTGGCACCTGCCGCAAGCGCCTGCGGGTACGACTCGCCCGCCAAGCGCGCCGCGGGCTGCGGTGCCGCTGCGTCGCCGTGGCCGGCGGGGTCACCCTCGGCGCAAACCAAATGCACCTGCGGCCGGTACGGCATTTCCAACACATCGGGCATGTGCGCCGTGGCCGAGACATCGAGGATCGCGAGCCGGTGCCCGGATGACTCGAACACGTCCATCACCCGCGCGCGCAGCACGCCGGTGTGGACCGCCGCCGCTTCGCCGGGCTCGAGCCACACTTCGACATCGTACGCCGCCTTGGCCTGCTTCACCAGTCGCACCAACCGATCGCGATCGTAGTCCGGCTTGGTGATCCAATGACCGCCGCCCATGTTGAGATAGGTGATCTGCGGCAGCCTCAGTAGATGGCCGAATTTCCGCCCGACCGCATCGAGCGTCGTCTCGAGCGCGTCCGCACCCTGCTCGCACAGCGTGTGGAAATGCAGGCCGGAGATCCCTGCGAGATCGGCGTCCTCCAACTGCGCCGCGGTGATGCCGAGGCGCGATCCGGCCACGCACGGGTCGTACAGCGGTGTCGCGCCGGTCGAGCACTCGGGATTGATGCGCAGTCCGCATTGCAATGCACCGCTGGTGAATCGCGGGTGGGCCATCACGTCGTCGCGGAACCGGCACCACTGTCCGAGCGAGTTGAAATCGAGATGATCGGTGAATCCGCAAAGCTCGCCAATGTCGTGTTCGTCATAAGCCGGCGAATACGTGATGATGTGTTTTCCGAAATGATCGCGTGCGAGCATCGCCTCCCACAGGCCCGACGCGCAGCAGCCGTCGAGTTCGTCACGGATGTGCCGAAACGCCTTCCAGCAGGCGAATCCCTTGAGCGCCAGCACGATGCGGCAGCCCGCGTCGTCCGCCGCGCCGCGCAGGATGCGGGCGTTGCGCTTCAAGGCGGCGATGGAGATGACGAACATGGCGCGGTCAATGGTCGCGCTGGAGCAAATGCAATGCAAGTTCGCGCAGTCGCGACGCCCTGCGGCCGAGCGGATCCAGCGCACGCATCGCGGCCCGGGTGAGTCTCGCCGCCTCGCGCTTCGATGCGGCGAGCCCGATCACCGCGGGATACGTGGTTTTCTCCATCGCAACATCCTTGCCGGCCGTCTTGCCTAGCACTTCTGTGCTCTGCGTGATGTCGAGGATGTCGTCGATCACTTGAAACGCCAGCCCGAGACAGCGGCCGAAGCGGCCGAGCGCGTCGAGCTTTGCAGGGGTGGCGTCGGCGCTCATGCCGCCGAGCCGCAGCGATGCGATGATCAGCGCGGCGGTCTTGGCCTCGTGGATGCGCGTCAGGTCCCGCTTCGTCAAGCGACGGCCCTCGCCCTCGAGATCCATCACCTGACCGCCGATCAACCGACGGCTGTCACCGGCGGCGGCCAGCTCGGCAACGAAGGCCGATGCCGGATGGCGTTTTGTGCCGCGGATCGTCGCGATCACGGCGAAGGCCTGAGTCAGCAAGGCATCACCGCAGAGCACCGCCATGCCTTCGCCGAAGACCGTGTGGCAGGTCGGACGCCCCCGGCGCAGATCATCGTCGTCCATCGACGGCAGGTCGTCGTGGACCAGCGAGTACGTGTGCATCAGCTCCACCGCGCAGGCCGCGGGCATCGCGTCCGCGATGCGGCCGCCACAGGCTTCCGCAGCCGCCAGGCAAAGCGCGGGCCGCAGCCGTTTGCCTCCGGCAAAGACGGTGTAGCGCATCGCCCGGTGGATCGTCGCCGGGCGACTCGCCGCCTTCGGCAGAAACCGATCGAGCGCGGCATCCACCGCAGCCGCGCTCTGCATGAGGTGGTCTTTCAATTCCATCGGCATCGGCAGGGCTTTAGTGAACAGCGGACTCGGGAAATTCCGGCATCCGCCGCTGCCATCAGGCACACAGCAGGACTTCCGCAATCTGCACGGCGTTGAGCGCCGCCCCTTTGCGGACCTGGTCGCCCACCACCCAGAGATCGAGGGCGTTTTCCAGAACGAGGTTGTTGCGGATGCGGCCCACCAGACAGTCGTCCTTGCCGGTGGTGTCCAAGGGCACGGGATACAAACGCCCGGCGGGGTCATCGACCACGCGCACGCCCGGCTTGCCGGCGAATGCCGCGCGCGCCACATCGGCATCGACCGGCCGCTCGAATGCCGCGGTGACGGCAACCGAATGCGAGCGGTACACGGGGACGCGCACGCAGGTGCAGGACACGCGCAACCCGGGCAGACCCATGATCTTGCGGCCCTCGTGCAGCATCTTGAGCTCTTCCTTGGTGTAGCCGTTGTCGGTGAACGCATCGACTTGGGGGATGACGTTGAACGCGATTTGCCGCGGATACACCTTTGGCGTGAACGCGTCGCCCTGCACGATCGCGCGCACTTGTTCCTCAAGCTCGGCGATGCCCTGCGCGCCCGATCCGGACACGGCCTGGTAACTGGAGGCAATCACGGATTTCAATCCGAAGGCCTCGTGCAGCGGTGCGAGGGCCATCAGTGAAATGATCGTCGTGCAGTTCGGGTTGGCGATCAGATTGCGCGGATGATTCAGCGCGGCCGCGGCATTGATCTCGGGAACCACCAGCGGCACGTCCGCGTCCATGCGGAACGCCGAGGAGTTGTCGATGACCACCGCGCCCGCCGCGGCGGCGGATGGAGCAAATTCCTTCGAGATCGAACCGCCCGCGCTGAACAACGCGGTGTCCACGCCATCAAATGAATCATGCGTGAGCTCTTCGACGATGAGTTCCTCGCCGCGGAAGGTCATGCGCTTGCCCGCCGATCGCGCCGACGCCAGCAGCTTGAGTGTTCCCACGGGAAAATCCCGCTGTTCGAGACAGTGGAGCATTTCCACGCCGACGGCACCCGTCGCGCCCACAATCGCCAGATGAGGTTGTTGCATTGGATCGGTGACCGGCCAGGGATGGCATGCCGGGCCGCTCAGGATAGCGGATTCCCGCCCACTGGCAAACGAATCGTGGTGCGTGAGAGCCAGCCGCGTTGCAGTCGCGTCGCGGTGGAAGGGATCCGGGTGTGGTTGGGTATGGTGGTGGTTTCTGAATCGGGATCAAGCTGCTAAATCCCGATTTCCATGGTTGTCGGTTCGAGGGACGCTTGCTAGGATTCCTGTATGAACGACGAACATGGCGGATCGGTTCCTCCGTGGGTCGAGACGAGCACGGCGACCGCGCCGGCGCTTCTCGGTGCCGCGGCCGGATTGTTGTTGGGCGACTTGATGCACCGCGGGGCGCGCCGCGGCATCGGCTTGGGTGTGGGCGCTCTTGGCGTCGCAGCGCTGCTGCCGTTCGTGGTCGGCGGCGTGCGCGGACTGGTGGTCGGCCCGAAGAGCCGCACCGGCGTGCGGCGGAGGATCCAAACGATCCGCGATGCCGGCATCGGCGTGCCGGACTTCGACGAGGTGGACGAACAGCTCCGCGAGCAGGGATTGCTCTGATCCGCTGATGCGTGTCGCGATCACCGGCACCAGCGGTCGCGTCGGCGCGGCGTTGGCGCGGCACTTGGCGGGAGCGCATGAGATTATCCCGCTGCCGCGGCCGCGGCCCGATCTTGCCGACCCGGCGTCGATCGATGCCGCGCTCGCCTCGTTGGAGTGCGACGTGTGGATCCATCCGGCGGCGATCACGAGCCTTGAGGCGTGCGAGGACGATCCCGCGCTGGCGATGCGGGTGAACGCGGAGGCTCCGGCGCGCATTGCCGCGTGGTGTGCGGACCGTGGCGTGCGGATGATCCACATCAGCACCGATTATGTTTTCGACGGCGCGGCGACCGGGCGGATCGACGAATCCGCGCCAGCCTTTCCGGTGAATGTGTACGGCCGCAGCAAGCTCGCGGGCGAGCGTGCGGTGCTCGCGCATCCGCGGCATCTGGTGCTGCGAGTGTCGTGGGTGTTCGGCCCGGAAAAGCCGTCGTTTGTCGATGCGGTGTTTGATGCGGCGATGGCGGGTCGGCCGCTCGCGGCAGTGGCCGACAAGTGGTCGTTGCCGACGAGCACCGCCGACTTGTCCGCGTGGATCCTGCGTTTACTGGAAACGGACGCCTGCGGGGCCCTACACGCGTGCCAGAGTGGAGAGCCGGCGAGTTGGCACGACATGGCGCGTTGCGTGGTGGATGAAATGGCCGCGTGCGGATGGATTGCGGCAGTCCCCGAGGTGCGCCGTGAATCGCTCGAGACGATGGAGGCGTTTCGCGCGCAGCGTCCGCGCTTCACCGCGATGGATCCCGCGCGCTTGTCGGCGTGGATCGGCGAATCGCCCCGCGACTGGCGCGTTGCGCTGCGGGAGTTCGTCCGAGCGAAAAGCGAGGCCCGGGGATCGGGTTTCACGGCAGCCGCAGGCGGGCCGTGACAGGGAAGTGGTCGGATACCGGCGGATGGTCTTGGTCGCGGATCGCTGCGGCGAGGATTTCGCTGCCAGGGCTGACGAAGATGTGGTCCACCTTGAGCGTGCCTTTTCGTGTACCGCGCCAGAAGTGGAGCGTGCGGCGGTCGCGCATGCGGGCGTTGACCGCATCAAAGCTGTCGACCAACCGCATCGACCACTGCGCGTTGCGGCCGGTGAGTGTCACGGGTTTGCCGAGCAGGTAGCCGATCGCCGGGTTGGATTCGACGGCGTTGAAGTCGCCGAGCAGCACCACCGGATCGGCGGGATGGCGACGCTTGGCGATGCGGTCGGCAAGCAGCAGCGCCGACCGCTCGCGCGACTCCTGATGCTGGTGGTCCCAGTGGGTGTTGAAGACGTAGCATCCGCGGTGTGAGCGGCGGTCGACGAGGCGCACCCAGGTGACGGTGCGCGGGATCCGGTTTCCCCAGGTGTGGGATCCTGGCACCTGCGGTGTGTCCGAGAGCCAGAACGTTCCATGGTCCGCCGCATCGCGATCGAAGCGGTCGCGGCGGTAGAGGATTCCGGTGAATTCGCCGGCGACCGCGCCGTCGTCCCGTCCCGCGCCGACGAAGACGTAATCCGTGAGCGAAGCACGGAGGTCGGCCGCCTGTCCGTGAAGCGCTTCTTGCAAACCGATCACATCCGGTGATTCGTCGCGGATCACGCCGACGATGCGAACGATGCGTTTGCGCCACGCGCGTGCCCCTTCATCGGTCTCGTTTTCATAGCGCACGTTGAAGCTCATCACCGCGAGCTTCGCAGGATCACCGATGCGGTTGGCGTCGTGGCCGTTGGTCGGCGTGGATTCGCGCCGACAGCAGGTGGCGGTCAGCGCGAGCAGTGCCGCGATGAAGAGGGGGATCCGAGGGTTGACCCGATGTCGGTGCATGAAAACGCCGCTCCCGTTTCCGGAAGCGGCGGAGAATCGTCGATCCGTCGGGAAATGTTCAGTTTGCGACCAGCACGTTGATGCGGCGGGAATCCTTGTCGAAGGCCACCTTGCCGTCCACCAGCGCGAAGAGCGTGTGGTCGCGGCCGATGCCGACGCCGGAGCCGGGCAGGAACTTGGTGCCCCGCTGGCGGATGAGGATGTTGCCGGCGATGACGGATTGACCGCCGAATTTCTTCACGCCGAGGCGCTTGCTGCGCGAGTCGCGGCCGTTCTTGACGGAGCCTTGTCCTTTCTTGTGAGCCATGGTCGGAGGAGGGTTCGGATGGGGAACGGGAGCGGATCAGCCCTGGATCGAGGTGATCTCGAGCTTGGTGAGACTGCGGCGGAATCCCTTGGTCTTGTGGAAGCCCTTGCGGCGCTTGAATTTGAAGGCGATGCCTTTGGGTCCGCGGAACTGGCTGAGTACTTTTGCGGTCACCGAGGCGCCATCGACGACCGGGGCGCCGATGCGCACATCGCCGCCTTCCCCAACGAGCAGGGCGTCGAAGCGGATTTCCGAATCCAGGGCGGCATCGAGCTTTTCGACATCGAGCTTGGTGCCTTGTTCGACGCGGTACTGCTTGCCGCCGGTTTTGATGACTGCGTAGGCCATGGCCGTATCGGGTGAGGGGTGGGGTGGGCGCACGCCGGAAATCCGTGCGCGCGGGCCGGGAGGGCATCACGGGCCGACCGAAGGAGCAAGGATTTTTTTTGAAAAAGGCGGAAGAAAAGCCGGATGCGGCAGTGTCTGCCCGCCTCAAGGGCGGGCCGATCGTCGGCGCGGCGGGTCAGAGAATGCTCGGGCAGATGCTCCATCATGACAATTTGTCTGTCCCCATGTGCGGTAGAGGGTGCCACACACCGCCCGACGGATTTCAGCGTTTCAGCGTTTCAGATTTTCAGCATGTACCTTTTCGATGGGAATCCGGCGAATTGTGGACGCGTTACTTGCCACGGGCGGCATGGGGCGTTAGCCAGTGCGGACGATGAGCGAGGTGCCTCCATTGCCGCGGCGGAATCCATCGTGGCGCCGGACGGTGGTGCGGGCGTTGATGGTGAGCGCGGGGGCGCTTGCTATTTTGCTACCAGCTTGGCTACCCAATCGTCCGGAGGTGCCGATTGAGAGCGGCACGGTCGAGTTGTTGCAGGCGGTGTTGTTGGCCGGGTCCGCAGTGGTGATGCTCGGGGCCTTGCCTCACTCGGGGGCCTACCGTCCGGTGTGCCGGGTGCTGGCCTTGGGTTTCGGGGCGGCGTTGTTCGGCGAGATCGAGGATTTTGTTTCGGGCATCCTCGGGTGGAAATTTCCCGAGGCGTGGTTGGTGGGGGTGATGATCCTGCTGGCATTGGTCCAGGCGCTTCGTCATCGCCGGGTGACGGTGCATTTCATCGCCACCTTGGGAAATCATGCCGGTGCGGGATTGATCGCGAGCGCGTTGTTGATTTTGTACGTCTTCAACCGGGTGATTGGCAGCGCGGCATTCTGGCAGGCTGCCTTGGGCGATGCGTTTTCGCCGGGGATTGCGAAGATCTGCCGCGGGTATCTCGAGTTGCTTGCGTGTTATCTGATCTTCATTGGCGCGCTCGGGCTTTCGATCACCTTGGCCCGTCGGCGTGATGTCACGTGAGATTTCGCCGCATGTTTCACATCGTCCTGATCGAACCGGAGATTCCTCACAACGCCGGCGCGGCCGGACGACTGGCGTTGGCGACGGGATCGACGCTTCATCTGGTCGGCCCGCTCGGGTTTTCCCTCGACGACAAGCACGTGCGCCGGACAGGTCTTGATTACTGGAGGGATGTCGATCTGTGCGTTTGGGATTCGTTTGACGCGATGTCGGCGGCGGCGGACGAGGGGACGAGGTTCTGGTATCTGAGCACACGTGCGCGGCGTGCGGTGTGGCAGGCGGATTTTCGTGCGGGGGACCATCTCGTGTTTGGTTGTGAAACCAAGGGCTTGCCCGAAGCGCTGGTGCGCGGGGCCGGCGAGCGGGCCTTGCGGATTCCGATGCGGCCGGACGGCACGCGCAGCTTGAATTTGTCGACCGCGGTGGCAGTGACCTTGTACGAGGCGGTGCGACAGGTCGGACCGGCGTGGTGATGGCGGGAGATGGATCCGGGCGCGTGGAGCGCCGGACTTGTCAAGCGGTGCCGCCAGCTGCGAGAATCCACCCTTGTGGGCCGGATGGGTTGCATCGGGTGCCGCGTTGATCACCGATGAGTCGTCGCCGAAGTCAAGAGATCCGCGGCGGGCGGCGTGCCCTGCTGATGGGCCGTGCCGCCGGATGGCTGGCGCGCATTTGGTGCCGCACGCTACGGGTCGAGGTCGCGGATGAAAGCGGAATGAATC
The DNA here is from genome assembly GCA_016871685.1 of Verrucomicrobiota bacterium. GTDB lineage: Bacteria > Verrucomicrobiota > Verrucomicrobiia > Verrucomicrobiales > Akkermansiaceae > Luteolibacter. The sequence goes on along the minus strand of VHCM01000043.1, from coordinate 1,639 downwards.
TGCGCGGCCGCGTCGGTGAGCCGGTCGTCATCGCGCTTTGGCACAGTCAGGTGTTCTGTCTGCCGCCAGTGTGGTCGCGCTGGCGTGGCACCAGTGGTCTGGTCGCCTTGGCCAGTGCGAGCAAGGATGGAGCGGTGGTCGAGGGTGCGCTGTCGGTATTCGGCATTCCGGTGGTGCGGGGGTCGTCGTCGCGTCGTGGCGCGACCGCGCTGGTCGCCTTGCGCCGGTGCATGACCCGCGGCTTCTGGCCTTGCATCACGCCCGACGGGCCGCGGGGTCCGCGCCACCGGCTGCAGCCCGGGTTGGTGAAACTCGCGCAGGCGACCGGGGCGGCGATCGTGCATGCGCATCTCGAATGTCCCACCGCATGGCGATTGCCGACATGGGATCGGCTGGTCGTGCCGGTGCCGTTCAGCCGCGTCCGGCTGGTGTTGGGTGGTGCGCTGCGGGTGCCGCGTGTGCTCGACGACGCCGCATTCGAAGCCGAACGCCGGCGGATCGAGCAAATCCTCCTTTCCCAAACCGAAGACGTTTGAGAAACCGATGGCCGTGAGCACTCCACGCATTCTCGACGGCAGGAAGCTTGCCGCCACCGTGCTTGACGAATGCCGCGCGGCCGCCGACCGGCTCGCACAGCAGGGCCTCGTACCGGGGCTTGCGGTCGTCCTCGTCGGCGATGATCCGCCATCGCAGGTCTATGTCGCCTCGAAGGTGCGCACCTGCGGCGAACTCGGATTTCGCTCACAAAAAATCGTGCTTCCGGCTTCGACGAGCCAGCGCGAGTTGATCGGCGTGGTCGATCGACTCAATGCCGATCCCGCGGTGCACGGCATCCTCGTGCAGTCACCGCTTCCGGTGGCCATCGATGCCGGTGAGGTGGTCCGTGCGATCGATCCGCGCAAGGATGTCGATGGCTTTCATCCGGAGAATGTCGCGAAGCTCGCGCTTGAGGATCCGTCGGGATTCGTGCCGTGCACGCCTGCGGGCTGCATGCGGATGATTGCCGCCGCAGGTGTGGTGACGGCTGGCGCGGAGGTGGTGGTGATCGGTCGCAGCAGGATCGTCGGCAAGCCGATGGCGCTGTTGCTGATGGCGCGCGGGGTGGATGCCACGGTGACGGTCGCGCATTCGCGCTCGCGCGACCTTGCCGCGGTTTGCCGCCGTGCCGACATTCTGATTGCCGCGACGGGCAGGCCCGGGATGGTGCGGGCCGACTGGGTCAAGCCTGGTGCGGTGGCGATCGATGTGGGGATCACGCGCGTCGCCGACGCGACCAAGCCGTCTGGTTATCGCCTGTGCGGCGATGTCGCGTACGACGAGGTGGCTCCGCTGTGTTCGGCGATCACTCCGGTGCCCGGTGGGGTGGGGCCGATGACCATCGCGATGCTGATGGCCAACACGCTCGAGGCGGCGCGGCGATTGTCGGGCAAGCACCCGTGACCCGCACGACGACAGGCACGCAGGTCATTCCTCGTCGATCCACTTCGGCGGCACGAGAAAACAGAGCGTGCCGCGGCAAGACGGCGGATGGATCTGCAAGCCGGCGAGCGCGCCTTTCTTGAAGTCGATGTGGTCGGCTTGCGCGCCAATGAGGAAGGCGACGAGTTCGCTCAGGCAGGGTTCGTGTCCGACGAGACAG
>VHCM01000042.1 GCA_016871685.1 Verrucomicrobiota bacterium | reverse complement strand
CTTTTTTTCGAGGAATTCCTTCTCAATGGTGAGTTGGCCGACCTTGCGCTCCAGCCGGGCGCGGTCGCGCTCGGCCTTCTCGTCATCGTGCCGACGCTGCGCGCCGGATTCGAACAGGGCGGGAAGCCGTCCCTGAAGCTCCTTCTTCCAGGTGCTCACCTGCACGGGCAACACGCCCTCTTCCTGGGCGATCTGATTGATGGTCTTGACGCCCTTGAGGGCTTCCAAGGCCACGCGGGCCTTGAATTCAGCAGTGTGGATTCTTCTCTTTCGTTTCATCGGTTCGGTGATGGTTTTACCACCCCCTGCAACCCCCGGCTCATAGCTTACACACTGGCTCCGTTTTGCGGGACCCCCTCAGAGACGAACTGCCCCCCCTGGGGGTGCCACACGGACCCGCGTGTAAGCTATAAAGGGCAATCTCGACCTATAAAAGGGAAACGCCGACCAACGGGAACCCTACCAAGCACCGATCCACCGGAGTCACGCATCACTGCCGGGCGGGTGCATGAGCCGTCGCCGGGCAGTTTTGGACGGCCGACCGGGTGCCGATCCCGGGTGCCGACCGGTTGCCGGGCCGTCCGGTTGGCCGGGTGACTGTCGCACACGGATCGACGACGAAAGGGGCGTGATATCAAATTGATAGTGGGTAACCAATGGGTAACCAATTTCGGGGACTTATCCGCGCATTTCGGCGCGTCTTGCTGCACAAGCGAACACTGCGACAATTTCGCCCTGATTCGCGAATTTCCCTTATTTTATCTGGATTTTTGGGGCGGAGGGGGTGGGATTGCCTGCGCTCCGCTCCGGCCAAACCAGCTTGGCTCGCGTAGCTCGCATCCAGACGCCGCCGCTACCAGCGGCTTCCTGTTTTCAAACCCACTCCGCGGGTTCTCATCCCACCCCGCCGGGCGGAGGGGGTGGGATTCGAACCCACGGGACCTTGCGGCCCTCCGGTTTTCAAGACCGGCGCGATCGACCACTCTGCCACCCCTCCTAGCTTGAGCGGGACGCAGGAGAGTGCCCTCGTCAGCTTGAAATTCAAGAAAAACCGATCCTTCACGCCGGATCGCGCTGTGGCTACCAACGCATGCAGTCCACCCGGGAATCGGCACCTGGAACCAGCATCGGAAATCGTGTCATTTTCCCGTTGCCGGTCGGCGGGGCGGCGGTTAGCGTCGGCTCCGTCATGAATCGACTTGCCGTCACCACGCTTGCTTTTGCCTCGCTCACCGCGTTTGCCGCGGCCGACATCCATGCGCCGCCGGGCTCGACCTACACGGCCACCCGCAAACTGGGTCGCGCGCTGGACAACATCATTTACGGCTTCATGGAAGTGCCCGAGCAAATCGTCCGCAAGAACGAGAGCTATGGTCGCAAAGCCGGCTGGTCATACGGCGCGGTCGACGGCACGAGCCGCGCGCTGCGTCGCTTGGGCTACGGTTTCTACGAACTCTTCACGTTCACTTGTCCGACTTACCGCGGCACCTTCAAGCCGCCCTACGAGCGCTGCGGCGAGGACAATCGCATCGAGATGAACGTGCACGACGGTCTCTCCGAATTCCCGCCCGAACTCGGCTTCGAGACCTACTACAGACACTCGCGCACTCAGAAATACTGAAGCACGGGATTCCGTTCCCCTTCCCATCCAAACCTCCCCCGGTTGCGACCGGCGGGAGGTTTGTTTTTTCCGCAATCGACGAATGTGGAGCGGCGCGGCACATCTCACGAGAGGCTAACGCTTTCCTGCTTCGCAGGTCTCTTCCTCCTTGCCCGAATCACCCGTCCCGGATCTCAACGCTCTTTGACCGCGCCCTACTTCCGCGGGCCGAGGCGGACGCGGTAAAAGCGGCGTTGAGCGTCGTTGCGTTGGGGATCGTCGAAGCTGTGGATGCTTGCCGCACCGATCGCGACAATGTCCGAAACCAAAGGCTGCCAGTGGATGAGGTCGGACGATCCCTCGATGTGATAGACGAAGCCGGCTTCGCTGTTCCACGTGAGTGCGATCCGGCCGGTGGCGGGATCGATGGCGACCGCGGTTGCGCGGAACGCGCGGTCGGGCGCGACATCGACGTCGGGCACATCCGCGGCTGGATACGGCACGATTGCGCCAGTGGCGCGCACAGTGGGCATCTTCGCATTCCATCCGGGTGTTTGCTGCGTGAGCCAGCCGCGCAGTGCGGCCGCAAGTTCGTCGGCGATCGCGCCGTAGAGCAGGTGATTCGAGTAGGTGCCGTCGGCGAGGTTGCGCGTTTCGGACAGATCGTCGCTGAGGTTGTAGAGTTCCCAGGGTGAGGAGAGCGCCTTGAGTCCCTCGGGCGGCGGGTTGTTGCCACGATAAGAAGTGTCGTAGTGGTGGACGAGTTTGTAATCCGCGCCGTTGATGCGTGCGATGGCGACACTCATCGGCCGCGCGCGGTTGTCCATGTATCCGGGGAAATGATAGAACAACGGTGCGCGGTGGCGGCGGGCAACGCTCGGCGCGCGCAGGTGGAGATCGAACGACACGCCGTCGAGCGCAAGACCCGAGGGAAGCGCGGCACCGGCGTGCTCGACGAGTGTCGGATAAAAATCCACGGTGTGCACCAACGTGTCGGACTGCGCGCCCGCGGGGACGGTGCCGGATCGGCTCACGATGAGCGGCACACGCAGTCCGCCCTCCCAGAACGACCCCTTGCGGTCGCGCAGCGGATGGTTGTCGGTGAATTCGCTGCTGGCGATCGCGATGCTGCCGCCGTTGTCGGAGGTGAAGACGACGAGCGTGTCTTCAGCGATCGAATCCACCGTGGTGCCGTCGCCATCGGGGTCGGCGAGGCGGTCGAGGATGCGACCCACGGCCTGATCCAGGTGTTCGACAAACGCGGCGTAGGCGGCGCTCTTGTGGTACGTGCCTTTCGGCAGCGCGTCGTATTTCGCCTTGAGGTCGGCGCGCGGCTGGATGGGCACGTGCACGGCAAAGTGGTTGAGCTGCATCAGGAACGGGCGATCGCCGTTCGCTCCGGCCGCATGCTTGGTGATGTAGTCGCAGGCTGCATCGGTCATCGCATCGATGTGGTGCTTGTTGCCTCCGGTGAGGCGGTCGGGATCATTGGGCATGATCGTGCCGGAAAGATTGGAGGCCCGGCGGTGCAGCGGCACGGCGATCGGGCCCGGGCCTTTCAGCACGGCGTCGATGTAGGCCGATGTGTAGTTCGACGACCACGCCGAGAGTCCCGACCCGCCGGTGGCGAACGATCCGCCCGAGGCAAAGTAGCTGCCGAGACCACCGGCTTCCGCGACCGTAAGATCAAATCCGAGGGTCGAGGGCGTGCCGACATGGGCTTTGCCGAAGTGGGCGGTGAGATATCCCGCCGCCTTGAGCACGTCGGCATAGGTGGTGGTGGAAGTGGGCATCGTGCCCTGCGTCGGCGGCACGAGCGCCGGTGTGCCATCGGCGCGGCTGAGGCTGCTGACGTTGTAGAGATTGTTGCCCGAGCGCGCGGGGTGTTGTCCGGAGAGCATCGCCGACCGCGTGGGCTGGCAGTTTTGCTGCACATAAGCATGCGTGAAGGACAGCCCCTGCGCGGCCAATCGCGAGAGGTTCGGCGTCTGGTAATAGTCGGACCCGTGATTCACACCGCGCAGAACATTGGGTCCACTCGGACCGGTGCGGATGTCCGTCCACCCGAGATCGTCGGCGAGGATGAAGAGGATGTTCGGACGCACCGGGTTCGCCGTGGCATCGACCACCACCACTGCGGTCGTACTGGTGCTGCCGCCCGGGCCGGTGGCGGTGAGGCGATAGGCGGTGGATTCGGCGGGACTCACCGCCAAGGATCCCGTTGCGTCCACGGGACCAATGCCGTTGTCGATCACCACCGAGTCCGCAAGCGAGACACTCCAGGAAAGCAGCGACGATTGACCGGGGAGGATACGTTCCGGTGTCGCCGAGAGCGTGATCACCGGTGGCGATGCCGACACGACTTCGATCGTGACCGAGCGTGTGCGCGCGACACCGTCGGCGGTCGCGGTGATCGTGTAGGTGGTGGTCTGCTGCGGCGTCACCTCCGTGCTGCCGACCGCGGCGACCGTGCCCACGGACGGCTCGATGACGACCGTGCCGTCCTCCGCGTTGTAGACTTCCCAGGAAAGCACGACTGGTTGCCCCGGAACCACTGACGCGGGGGTGGCGGCAAATTCCTCGATGAACGGGCCGGCAATGGTCAACAGCTCAAGCCGCACATCGTCCCACCAACTCTGCGCCTGCACCGTCGTGCCATTCGAGGTGCCGCTGCTTGTGCCGATGCCGGCGAGAAACACGCCGACCCTGCCCGCACGCTGCACATCGGCCGCAGTGACCTCGTGCGTGATGGCGAAGTCCTTCATCGTCCCGCCCTTGAGCACGATTTCCGGCGGCGCGATCCAACCCGAGGCCGAGCGCGCGACGACGTTTGCAAGCCAGTCCGCGGCACCCGGCACCGCACCGGTCTTCCTCGCGGCCAGTCCGTCGCTGATGCCGAAGAAGGATTCATCGGCGAAATACGGCAGACCATCCGGCCGCAGCTCGCGTCGGTCGCCCGCGGCAACGGTGAGACGCAGCTGGTCACCGGGCACGAGTGACGACCACTCCAAGGACGTCGTTTGGCCGATCACCGATCCGGCCCAGAGGTTGATCACCTGCGTGCCTTCGGCGGGTACGATGTCCTTCCAACCGAAGGCGATTTCATCCGTGTTTGGCCGATTGTTCCAAGTGCTGTCGCTGGTGATCACCGACCAACCCGTTGGCGCGGTGATGCCGAGATCGGTCATGTCGCCCGAACCGAAGGCACCGTCGGCGGCGAGACTGCGATCGGCCTCAAAGCTTGAGTTGGCGAGCGGCACCGGCTGCGCGCGCATTGTCTGCACAGCCAGCATGGCCAGCATCAAAAGCGCGGTGCAGGCCAGACGGCGAAAGCCGTTCATGCGATGAGCGGAACGCACAACGGCATTCCATCAGGATGCGTCCGGGATGGGAACCCTCAAATGACAGAGTGATCACACCCGACATCCAGCATCAATCGATGGCCGACTCCCAGGCGATCGCAACCGCCTCCTGCGCCCGCCGGGCCTCGCCGGGCCAGCCGCATCCGGCGATCGCGGAAAGCGCGCGCGACCACGACGGGATCCACAACCCCTCGCGGGCGATTTGTGGACCGTCGGCATGGAAACCATCACAAGGCAGCACGCGTCGCGCAAGATGCATGCACAGCCATGCACGCCACGCACGCACTCCCGCACGCGGGCCGCTCATCCGGCTGGCAAGGTGCTGAAAGTGCCGCACCGGATCGCCGAGAAACCCGCAACCCCCGTCGGCCGCGTGCCGCAGCATCCACACCAGCGCCGAATAGGGCGGCGGATGCGCGTCCACGACCGGATCGTCAGACGTAAGATCGGCCATCCACGCCTTGTTGAGTTGGAGGATCGCCTGCGCCGGCCTGCCCGCGAGCCACAGCGAATGGGCGTATCGCAGCGCGTCGAGATAAAACGCGGCCCCCTTGTCGGCCCCGTGTCGGCGCGTGATGCGGGGGTCCGGCGGATGCAGCGCGGACGGCAGCATCGGACATGGCGGGGGCTCGAACGGATGCCGGACGGCGGAGGACACGCAGGGATCGTCGGATTCGGACGGCGCGTTCGCCAGTGAAAACCCGCGGTGCGGGCGCGCGGCGGGTGTTCCATGCTTGCTTCAACGGCCCCGGACCACCGATGATCAGCGCGCATGAGCAAGCTCGAAGGAAAAGTGCTGGTCGCCCAAGGTGGCGGACCGACCCATGTGATCAACCAGAGCGTCGTCGGTGTGGCGCTGGAGGCGCGCAAGTTCACCCAAGTGACGGCCGTCTACGGCGCGGTGCACGGTGTGCGCGGCATCATCGACGAGGAATTCGTCGATCTCACACGCGAGACGACGCACAACCTCGAGTTGGTGGCCGACACGCCGTCGTCGGGTCTGCTGTCCACGCGTGACAAGCCGGACGTCGAGTACTGCGCACGCATGTTCAAGGTGATGCAGGCCCACGGCATCCGCTACTTCTTCTACGTCGGCGGCAATGATTCGTCCGACACCGTCCGCATCGTCAACGACCAGGCCAAGGCGGCGGATTACGAACTGCGGGCAATCCACATTCCCAAGACGATCGACAACGACCTCGTGGAGAACGACCACTGCCCGGGCTATGGTTCGGCCGCACGCTATGTGGCGCAGGCTTTCGGTGGCGTGAACCTCGACAACCGCGCGCTCAAGGGCGTGTACATCGGCGTGGTCATGGGCAGGCATGCCGGATTCCTCACTGCCGCGTCCGCGCTTGCGCGCAAGTACGTCGACGACGGGCCGCATCTCGTTTATCTGCCCGAGCGCGCGTTCGACACCGACCGGTTTCTTGCCGACGTCGACCGCGTGTTCTCGAAGCACGGATGTTGCACCATCGCCGTATCCGAAGGGATCGGCGACAAAGGTGGAAATCCGGTGATCACCAAACTGATGGGCGAGGAACGCGACGCGCACGGCAACGTCCAGCTTTCGGGCACCGGGGCCTTGGGCGACCTGCTCTCGGACGCGGTGAAGAAGGGGCTCGGGCTCAAGCGGGTGCGGTCGGACACCTTCGGCTACCTGCAGCGATCGTTCCTCGGATGCCGTTCGGATCGCGATGCACGCGAAGCGCGCGAGGTGGGCGAGAAAGCCGTGCAGTTCGCGATGTGGGACAACGTCGACGGCTCGGTCGTGATCCGCAGGCCGGTGCTCGACTACGGAGTCGATTACGAACTCGTGCCGCTGGAGCGGGTGGCGGGCAAGACGCGCCACATGCCCGACGAATTCATCAACGAAGAGGGCAACGGTGTCACCCAGGCGTTCCATGCGTACTGCAGGCCGCTGCTCGGCTCCGGCCTGCCGGAGGCGCACCGCATCCGCGCCCCGCGCGTACCGAAGCTCCTCGGCAAGTGACGGAGTCGGCGCGATCCGCATGAGTGGATGGCGGACAAGACCATCGACAAGCGCGTCCGGACCCTGAAGGCTGGGCACCATGAAACCCGCCCCGCCGCCGGCGCCGCAGGAACACCCGCTGGCCAACATCCTGATCAACGTGCTGCTGCCGGTGCTGGTGCTCAGCTACCTGAGCAAAGACCCGGCATTCCAGGAAGCGATCGGCAAGCAGGCGAAACCGTGGCACATCGGACCGGTCAAGGCGTTGTTCGTCGCGCTGGCATTACCGGTCGGCTACGGCATCCGGCATTTTTTCCGGACGCGCCGACTCAACTTCTTCTCCAACCTCGGGCTGGTGTCGGTGCTGCTGACCGGCGGTCTCACGATCTATCTGTGGAATGCGGACGGCACGATCAAGCCGGACGCCGACGTGTGGTTCGGCCTCAAGGAAGCGTCGATCCCGTTCGTGCTCGGCATCGCGATCATTGGATCGCACTTCACCCGCAGCCCGTTGTTGCGGGTGTTCCTGTACAGCGATTCGATCTTCGACATCCCGCGCATCGAGCGCGAGGTCGAGGTGCGCGGCCTTCGCGAGACCTACGGCCGGATCCTGTTTCAGGCGACGTTGCTGTTCGCGGGATCGTTCTTCCTCAGCACGCTGCTCAACTTCGGCCTAGCGCTGCATTTCCTTGGCGACCTCGACACCTCGGCGGCCAACGCGCGCGAACTCTACAACGAGCGCGTCGCCAGACTCACCGGCTGGGGATTCGCGGTGATCGGCGTGCCGGTGCTGCTGGTCCTGCTGCTCACGCTGCGCTGGCTGCTGGCGCGGCTGGGCGCGCTCACCGGGCTCAAGCACGAGGACCTGATGCTGCCGCGCTGATGGCGGCTGCGGATCAGTCGACCAGATTGTCGACGCGCTGGGCGAGTTCGATATCGAGATCGGTAAGGCCGCCGGCGTCGTGGGTGGTGAGCTTGAGCGTCACCCGCGTGTGGCGGATCAGGATTTCGGGATGGTGCTGTGCCTCTTCCGCGATCTCCGCAAGGTCGTTCACAAAATCGATCGCTTCGGAAAATTCTTCGAATTCCACCGTACGCGTGATCGCGTTGGATTTCTTTTCGTAGTCCCACTCCGGGCATTTTTTCAGAGCGGCATTCAATTCGGAGGCGTCGAGAAGATCGGACATGTGGATGGATGTGTGGATGGATTCCGCGCGAAGACTGGAATCCGTCGTTCGGGGTTGGCAAGCCCGATTCCCGATCCCCGCGAAAACGGGTCGACGCAAAATCCGGCCGGATGTCTCGGCCTGCCGGGTTGCCAGCGCGCCCGCGGTGCGGTAGCATCGTCCGATGAATTCCCGCATCCTCCTCGTGCTGTTGGCGGCGCTGTCAGCCGCATCGTGCGCGCCACAGACTCCGCAATCGCGCATCGGAAAAGATCCGGCACGCTTCGCCGCGCTGCGCGAATCGGAAAAACCGCTGGTGACGCAGGGCCGCATCGACCGCGGATTCTCACGCGACGCCGTGCGGATCGCCTGGGGCGAACCGGGTGAAGTGTACGCCGGATCCAAGGATGGCAAATCCCTCGAGCGCTGGGATTACATCGGGGCCCGGCCGGTGCAGGTGACGCACTTCGGCGGCGGGTGGCACCGCGGCTGGGGGCCATACGGCTGCCCGCACGACGCATTCGATTTCGGACCGGAGATCGCGTATGTTCCGTATCGCTACGCCACCGTGTGGTTCACCGACGGCCGGGTGGATTCATGGGAACGCGCGAGATGATCCGGCAGGCGGAGAGCGCTTGCATTTTCCGGGGCGGGATCCAGCATCAGGAGTGTCCGAACCCACCATGACCATGAACCTTCGATCCATTTCCGCCCTGTTGGTGCTTCCGCTTGCCACCCTGCTCGTGCTGCCATCCTGCTCGACGAGTGGCGGTGGCTCGTCGCTTGCCGCCTACCAGGCTTACGACGTTCCGACGAAGCTGCCGAAGAACCCGAAACACGTGCGGGTGAAAGTGTCGCTGAGCAAGCAGCGCACCTATGTGATGGAGGGATCCGAAGTGCTCATGGCGATGCCGGTCTCGGCTGGCAAAACCGGGCATTCCACGCCGACCGGGAATTTCACGATTTTTAACAAGGTGGCAGGCAAGCGCGCCAACTCGCACGGCTACGCGCACAAGGGTGGAGACGTCAGGCAGACTTACCTGGCGAAACGACCGGCCGGCTGGTCGTTCAAGGGCACGCCGATGCCGTACTGGTGCGAGTTTAAGGCAAACTACGGGTTCCACACCGGCTGGGTGAAGCACCACCCGTCGACACACGGTTGCATCCGCATGCATGAGAACCTCGCGCCGAAGTTTTTCAAGCTCGTCTCGATCGGCACGCCGGTGAGCATCGCCTACTCGCAGCCGGAGGACAGCACCGTGGGAACCATTCCGCTGCCGCCTTGCGCGGGCCCGCTGCCCGATTACCCGGTGAGCATGTACCTCGGCGATGGCTACTTCAGCCGCCACAAGCCCCTGGTGTTCCAGTGATCGTGATCATCGGCGCGGCCGGACGCCCGGCTTGCCGCGTTGGTTAGAGCAGTTTGCGAAAAGGTGTAGCCGGTGGAGCGAGAAGATGTTGGGCAGGGCAAGGCGTTGCGATGAAGTGGATTGACATCCACGACTGAGCAACAACGCGGCCATGGGCAACAGATTCCGCTTTTTTCAAATCCGGCAAAGCCGCACATTTCCCACACTCACACCCAACCACCAGCTACAGATTTGAGCAAAATGCTCTAAAACCTCATCCGGCAAGCAACCGCAGCGCAAGCAACGCCAACGCGATGGCGAAGACACCGTCGATCCACGGCGCGGCACGACCGTAGGCCCGCTTGAATGCGCGGTGCTGCAGCAGCAGCACCCACAGCGACCACAGCACGAACCCCTGCAGCACAATCACGCTCCACAACGCGAGCGCCCAGGCGCGGGTGGTGCCGTCGGCGAGGAATGGAGCGGTGACCGCAGCAAGAAACCAGGCCGCTTTCGGGTTGAGCAGATTGCAGAGCAATCCGCGCAGGAATGGCCGGCGTGGCGTGTCATCCCGGCCGACCGGCTCATCGACGCCGGTGACGTTTGCGGCATGGCGCTGCGAGCTGCGGATCAATCCCGCGGCGAGCCAGAGCAGGTAACCCGCCGCGAGCCAGCGCAGCGCGGCATCGAATGCGGACGATCGTTGGAATGCAAATGCCAGGCCGCCAATGGCGATGGTGGCATGCACGGCCAAACCGCAGGCGATGCCGCAGGCCATGCGCAGACCATTGGTCGCACCCTCGCGCCACGCGGTGCGCGTGAGCAGAAGCATGTCCGGCCCCGGGCTGAACTGCCCCAATGCCATCAGTCCGGCGAACGCGACGAGTGAATCGGCACCATTCACGATCCGTTGCGACTCGCGGCCAGAAGGTACTTCATCAGCGCCGCTCCATCGGCCCGGTTGACGCCCGCATTCCAACACATCCCGGGGGCGACCACCTTCCATTCCTCCGGCTTGAATTTGCGTGGATGGATCAACGCGTGGTAACTGCCGCACTGGGTGAGGTACACCCCGTTTCCGCGACGCAGGGTTTCAAGCGCGATTCCGCTGCGCGCGGCCAGGTCGGCTGTCGGCTCCGGCGGCGCCCCGACGGTCGCGCAGGCCGTGAGGATGACAGCGGATGCCAAGAGTCCGGCGATGCGGGGCGTGATCATGGTTCGTGGTTACCATCCGGAGCAAACCGGGGAAAGCAGGAAAACGCGCCATGCACACCAGCGCAAGCGCTTGTGATAAGCGCCGGATTTCCCGCCAGAGACCCGCTTCACGATGCGACCCCCATCGCAGCGGCGCGCCCGCGGTCCATCCAACGATAGGCGACCAGCCAGGAGATCCACACGACCGGCCATGCGAGAACCAGGCCGATGCCGAGCGCGAGCAGGCCGGCGAGCAGCACGACCAGCGACGCGAGAACGAGCAGCAAAAGTCGCAACCGGTTGCCGCGGGTGATTTCGGAACTGCGTGCGAACGAGGCGCGGATGCCGAGATCGCGATCCACCATCGCCGCCATGAACTGGCCGAAGCGCAACAGCAGGTAAATGCCGGGAACCACCAGCAACAAGAAGCCGGCTCCGCAGATCAAGGCCAGCAGCAACGAAGCGACAAATGCCTTGGCCAGCTTGTCCCACTCGCCGAACAACATCATCGGAGACACGCGTCTGCCATCGACAAGGTTGAGCCCGATGCGCGTCAACCCGAGCGCCAGCCACACCGAGAGGAAATGCGAGGCGACGCGCCTCAACGCATCGACAGCATCGCGCGGCGCGGCTTCGGGGTCCTGCGGATTGAGCAGCAGGCCCGCGCCGATGCTGATTCCGAGGAACAGCAATCCGACAAGCAGGATCAATCCGAAGTGTTGAAGCGTGATCGCGAGCCCTCGCTTCAGGCAATCGGCCACCGAGATCACCCGATCGCCGTCCTCCCCGGCAACTGGACCGGATGCAATGACCGGCCCGGCCGCATCGGTGGTCGGCATCGGTGGATCGGATGGTGCCGCGAACAATCCATCAATCGAACCAGCCGGTGCCCAATCCTTCATCGGATGCGACCAGACGAGGTCACGCGCGGGATCGAGCCTGCCGTCGCGGGCAAGCCCGCGCAGCGTGTCGAAGTCGACCGGGTCCTCGCGCAGGCCGTTGCGGGTGAAATGCCATGAGCGCATGGCCACGGGTGTACCGGAGCCGCGCACCGCCGACAAGGAGTCAGCAACCCGATTGCCCGCTTGATGCGCGGGCGATCCCGCGGATGATGTCGGCATGACCAACGCCAGGCGCTCGTTGCATGATTTGTCATTCGGCGAGCTTGGCGACACACTCGAGCGCGACGGAGTGAATCCGCGTCACGCGCGCGCGCTCTGGCGTGCGATGTACCGCGAAGGCGCGACCAGTCTGCTCCGGGCCGATTTCCCGCCACCGCTCGTCCGTTGGATCGAGGCGCAGACCGGCGAGGGCGGTCGCTGGTTCCTCGACCAGCCGAAGCTGGTCGAGGAAATCCGCAGCAGCGACGGGCTCACCCGCAAGTTCCTGCTGCGCCTTGACGACGGCCAGGTGATTGAAACCGTGCTGATGGGATATGACGGCAGGCACACGGTGTGCGTGAGTTCGCAAGCCGGCTGCGCGATGGGCTGCGTGTTCTGCGCCACCGGGCAGATGGGATACATGCGCCACCTACGGGCGGGTGAGATCGTCGCGCAGGTCCTTCACGCCCGACGCGCGCTGGCCGAGGCCGCTCCGGGGAAACGCCTTCGCAATCTGGTGATGATGGGGATGGGCGAGCCACTGCACAATTACGACGGAGTGATGCGCGCGCTGGAAACGATCTCGGACGTGCGCGGCATCGGCATCGGACCGTCGAAGATCGCGGTGAGCACCGTGGGCGTGGTGCCCGGCATCCTTCGCATGGCCGATGAAGGCCAGCCTTACCGGCTCGCCGTGAGCCTGCATGGATCGACCGAGGAGGAGCGCGCCGCGCTGGTGCCGGTGAGCGAACGCTGGCCGCTGGCGATGCTGATCGACGCCTGTCGGCAATACGGCGTGGCGACCGGCAAGCGCATTTTCTTCGAGTGGACCCTCATCGCCGGCAAGAACGATGCGCCTGAGACCGCGCGTCGACTCGCGCGACTGCTCGAGGGCATCGACGCCCATGTGAACTTGATTCCGCTCAATCCCACGGCCGGATTCGATGGTGAGGCAAGTTCGCGCGGCGCGGTCTTCCAACGAATCCTTCGCGATGCGGGATTTCCCTGCACCTTCCGTCAGCGGCGCGGCATCGACGTCGCCGCGGGATGCGGCATGCTCAAGGCGGAACGACGAAAACGCGAGGCGTCCTCCGCGCGATAAGGACGCCGCGGCCACAACCCGTCAATCCCCCGCAGGCTCCGCCGCTTTCCGTCCGGCCCAGATCTGCTCGAAATCATTGGGGGGTCGCTCGGCCTGACGAATCAGCCCCTTGGCGGTGACCGCACGCCACGGGCGGATCTCACCACCCATCGCCTCGATCACCTGCGCCGTCCAGACGTTGCAGACGCGCGGAATGAAATACGAATGACTCGATTGAAACTGCACTCCCCCGCCCCAGCTCGACGGCGCGACGACGATCGGACGGCCCTGCGCGTCATGCTCGAGACACCGGTTGAGAAATGCCGCGACCTGCGGTCCGTGTTCGCGCGGCGTCAGGCGCCTCCAGATGCGCTGACCCGGCAGCACTTCCGTCACCTCCCAGCGGATCGGAATCATTTCCATGACCGATGGAGTCGGCGTGAACAACACACGCAGCCATTTCCACGGGTTGTCGAGCCCCTCCGAGGAATAAGCGTCGCGATTGCCCCAGCTCATCGCCACGTATCGCGCGGACGGAAACTCCGCCGACGGCACGAAGCCGGATTCGATCAGCCAGTCGTAAGGCAGCACGACACCGGTGTGATGATCGTCGGCAAGCAGCCACACCATCACGTGTGGATCGCGTGGTGTTTCTGTGCGTTGCGATGTGGGTGCCGATGAAACGGGGAGACGTGAGAGCGGGGCAGAGCCGACAGGCAGGCGCAGACTGCACGAGGCGAGCAGCGGCAGGCAGGCGGCCGCGGCGAAGATGCGCAGGACTCGGATGCGGGCGGTCATCTGTGACATCACTCGACGGGTAGTCCGGCCGACTTCCATTCCTCCCATCCGCCTTCGTACACGCTGCACGGATGACCGAGCGCGGCGATTTCCGCGGCCACCTCGACGGCATCCGGGCAATTGCGATCCGTGCAATAGACGACGATCCATCTGCCGTCGCGCCGGGCCGCAACCCAGGTTTCATTCATGCGGCGAACCGATGTCGCCACCGTCGAGCGCGGCACGTTCACCGCCGCGGGCAGTCGCCCGAACCGGTGGATGATCGACGGACGTGCATCGATGAGCAGCACGCGGCCGGACTCGACGAGCGGAAACAATCGGTCGATGGAAATCGAGGTGACCTCCGCGGGTCGGGGGACGGCAACGGGCTTCTTCGGCTCGCCCGCCGTCGTGACGTTTCGTGCGGCAACCCCGTCGGCCGGTTGCACGGCGGGCGCGGGCGGTCGGCAGGCGCCGATGGCGAGCACCGCCGCCGCAGCCAGCCAAGCCGTCCGGATCCGTTTCATTTCATGATTTCGAGCAACTCGACATCGAACACGAGCATGCCCGCGGGCGCGCCAGGGGGCGGATTTTCGCCGTAGGCGAGTTTTGCCGGAATCCAGAATCGACGCTTCTCGCCTTCGACCATGAGTTGCACGCCCTCGGTCCAACCCGGGATCACGCGATTGAGCGGGAACACCGCCGGTTCGCCGCGCATCACCGAGGAGTCGAAGAGTTTGCCGTCGGTGGTCCATCCGGAATAGTGCACGCGCACGACTTGGGTGGGCTGCGGACGCGTCTCGCCTTTGCCTTTCGACAAGACACGCGATGCCAGACCCGAGGCGGTGGTCGTTGCCGTGTCGGGCACCTTCGCGACGTCTTCCGGCACCGCGGGCGGTGGTGGCGCGACCTTGATGGCAAGCAACTCGACATCAAAGACGAGCATGCCGCCAGGCCGGCCGCCGCCCGGATTTTCACCGTAGGCAAGAGCCGCCGGGATCCAGAAGCGGCGCTTCTCGCCCTCGACCATCAATTGGAGACCTTCGGTCCAGCCCTTGATCACACCGTTGAGTGGAAAGCTCGCGGGCTGACCGCGGCGCACCGAGGAATCAAACAGGCGGCCGTCGGTGGTCCACCCGGAGTAGTGGACGGTGACGGTGTCGTCGGGTCCGGGCTTCTTCGTCCCCTTGCCGGCCTCGATGACCTTCGACGCAAGGCCCGAGGAGGTTTTGGACGCATCGGCGGGCGGGGCTTTCACATCGGCGGGAGTTTCGGGCATGGGTGGAGTTTCAGCGCGGACGATGCAGGCAAGTGCAAGCATCCAGCCGGCCGCATGCGGCAGGAAGTTGCGGAGGAGTGTGGAAACACGCATGACGCAGGGTCGGCGCTGCGGTGGCCCGATGTCAATCTCCGTGATCCGGCCCGGCCTCAGAAGCGCGCGATCACATCGCCCATCACGCCAAGCGTCTCATCGAGGTCGGCCTCGGTGTGGGCGAGCGATAGAAACCCGGTCTCGTAAGGGCTGGGTGCCAGGTAGATGCCTTTTTCCAAGCACCCCCAGAAGAACGAGCGGAAGCGGTCGAGGTCCTGACGCATCACATCCGAAACATGGACGATGTTGCGGTCGGTGAAGAACAAGCAGAACATGGACCCGGCACGGTGCAGGCGGTGGGGGATGCCTTTCGCATCGAGCAGCGCGCGCAGGCCGGCCTCGAAATGCGCGCCGAGTTCCTCAAGCCTTGCGAAACCGTTGGTTTTCTCGAGTTCCCTGAGTTGCGCCAACCCGGCCGCCATGGCGAGCGGATTGCCCGAGAGCGTGCCCGCCTGATAGACCGGGCCTTCCGGTGCGAGCAGGTCCATGACGTCGGCGCGTCCGCCGAAGGCACCGACGGGAAGTCCGCCGCCGATCACCTTGCCGAAGCACGACAAGTCCGGCGTGATGCCCTCAATGCCCTGCACGCCGGATTTACCGAGGCGGAATCCGGTCATCACCTCGTCGAAGATGAGCAACGCGCCATGCGTGCGGGTGATCGTGCGCAACTGGTCGAGAAAACCCGGGCGCGGCAGGATGAGTCCGGCGTTTGCCGGGTAAGACTCGACGATGATGGCGGCGATGCGTTCGCCTTCCTGCGCGAAGACATCCGCGAGCGCCTCCGGATCGTTGTAGGGCAGCACCCGCGTGTGGCGCGCGAAATCCTGCGGTACGCCGGCGGAGTCGGGCTTGCCGTGGGTGAGCGCGCCGGATCCCGCGGCGACAAGCAGCGAGTCGCTGTGGCCGTGATAGCAGCCGTCGAACTTGACGATCGTGTCGCGTCCGGTGAATCCGCGCGCCAACCGGATGGCCGACATGGTCGCCTCGGTGCCGGAATTGCACATGCGCACCTTTTCCACCGAGGGCACCCAGTCGCGGATCGTGCGGGCCATTTCGACCTCGTAGGGATTCGGGATGCCGAACGAAACGCCGCTCTTGGCCACTTCATGAATCACCTGCGTGACGGCGACCGGCGCATGACCGAGGATGTTGGGTCCCCACGACCCGATGAAGTCGATGTAGGATTTGCCGTCGATATCCTCGATGCGGCTGCCGGCCGCGCGACGGACGAAGAACGGTTCACCGCCGACGTTGCGGAACGCGCGCACCGGCGAATTCACGCCGCCGGGAATCATCTCCCGCGCCACGGCGAACAACTTCTGCGACAACGGCCCCTGCGGATGCATGGCGTGACGATGCACCGGATCGCCACGCAAGCCAACCCCGAAGCACGACGCCTCACAACGCCTTGACGGTGTCCATGATGCGGTCGGCGATGCGCTGGTAATCCTCCCGGCCTTTTGCAGCCGACTCCGCGGCGGTGAGCCGAAATGGCGGACCAATCGTCACGGTGATCCTGGCGAAGCGCAGGCGGGACGACCCGCGGGGCAGTGCGTCACGCGCGCCGCAGATGCGCACCGGCTGGATCAAGGCTCCGGATTTCACGGCGACCAATCCGATGCCGGGTTGCGCGCGACCGATCGTGCCATCGAGCGTGCGCGATCCCTCGGGGAAAACCACCACGCGATTGCCGTCGCGCAACCGGTGGATGATCGTCTTGAGGCTGGCCATGTCCGGGTGGTCTTGATCGACCGGAATGCAGTTGCAGCCGCGCAACAGCGGGCCGCCGATGCCTTTGAAGAGCGTCTTGCGCGCCAGATAATCAATCTCGTCGTTGTAAAGTGATCCGATCAGCGGCGGATCGAGAAAGCTCTCGTGATTCGCGGCGATGAGAACGGGTCCGTCAGTGACGAGGTGCTCGCGCCCGATGATCCGGCAACCGAACAAGCTGCGGTAGGCGCAGCGGAAGGTCATCCACGAAACCCAGTAAACCCAGTTCATCATCGGACGT
>VHCM01000041.1 GCA_016871685.1 Verrucomicrobiota bacterium | reverse complement strand
CGAACCTGAAGCACGCGCAGGCCTTCACGCGCGGCTTCGGCGGAAAGAGCGGCGCTGAGATCGGGCTTGAAGGTGTGGATGCACCGGCCCGACGAGTCGCGGATCTCGCGGATGAGCGCAGGCTTGGGTCGGCGGCCGTTGTTGCCGAGCGTGGCGAGCGCGATGGACACCTCCATCGGTGTGGCTGCGAGCGCGCCACGAAACAAATCCTCGGATTCGACGAAAGGTCCGGTGAATCCGCAGCGTCTCGCGATGCGTGCGACCTCCGCCGGACCAATCGCACGTCCGGTGCGCAACGGATTGCCTGGCGACGGGTTGCGTCCGCGCTCGGCCACGGCTGCGGCGATGAAGGGTTCGAACACCGGCCCGAGATCGCGCTGCGCCCGAGTGCGGTCGAATCGGGAACGGCCGAAGTGGCGTCCGCCGATGAGCGCCAGCACCTGGCCGGTCTTGGTTTCGGTGGTCACGGCTGCGAATTGGAGCGAATCAGCGCCACCGTCGGGCGGTGGTGCCGCGCGCGGTCCGTCAGGCGGCGTGGCCCGGTCCTCGAGCGCGGCGACGGTGCGTTCGAGTTCGCGCTCAAGCCGCTCTTGCCATGCCGCGTCGATGGTGGTGTGGACCTGCAATCCACCGCCGGCGATGAGGCCTGCGTCGAGCAGTCCGTTGAGTTCGCGCCGCACGGCCTGCAGTGCATAGGAGGTCGGATCGCCGGGTTGATCGGCGGCGGCCAATCGAAGTGGTTCCGCGGCGACGGCGTCGCATCGGGTGCGGTCGATGAATCCCATCGACACCATCCGTTCGAGTGTCTGCCTGCGTTGTTCGAGCGCCTGATCGGGATTGCGCAGAGGCGAAAAGACGTGGGGTCCGCGGATGATGCCGACGAGGATGGCGCATTCGCCGTCGGTGAGTGTCGCGACCGGTTTGCCGAAGTAGGTGCGGGCGGCTTCGCCGATCCCGTCGGCACCGGCACCAAAGTAGATGCGGTTGAGATAATGAGTGAGGATCTCGTCCTTGGTGAAGCGTGCCTCGATGCGCAGGGTCAGCGCGATTTCCAACACCTTGCGATGCAGCGACTTTTCCCGAAGCCCGAACGTGTTGCGGGCAAGCTGCATCGTCAGGGTGGACGCGCCCTGGGTGAACTCCCGGTCCTTGAGATTGCGAAGCGCCGCGCGCAACAACCCGCGCAGATCGATGCCGTGGTGTTGGTGAAAGCGCGCATCCTCGCGGGCGAGCAGCGCGTCGACGAGGAATCGCGGGAGTTCGCCGCGCGCGGCCGGTTGACGGGTGATGCTGCCGGGCGCGGTCAGGATCCGGCCGTTGCGGTCGTAAACGGTCGTTGACTGCGGCAGGCGCGCCACTTCATCGAGGTCGAAGCGCATCGCCTGCAGGAAGTAGAGAAAGGCGATGGCGGAGAGCGCGAGGCAGGCGAGGGCGGAGAGCAGCGCGGCCGCGCGGACCGGTCCGTGCAGTCGCGCGGGCAGCAGGCGTTGCCAGACGGATGGCGGTGGATCGGAGCGCCAGGTGGACACGGTGTCGGCCGATCGTTCCCGATCGCGCGCGACTCATCAAGCCACGGTTCCACTCGGGCCTTGCGGTGCCGTCCGCGGCGGCGGAGATTCCGCCATGGTGATCCGGGTCGAGCAGGCAGCCGCGCGGCTGGATGCGTTTCTGGCATCGGTGCTGACGGACCTGTCGCGTTCACGCATCCAATCGCTCATCCGCGATCAATTCATCACAGTGGACGATTCACCGGCCAAGCCGCGCGATCCGGTGAAGCCGGGCCAATCGATCCGTGTGATGCTGCCCGAAGCGGTTCCCGACGAACCTCGGCCGGAGATGATTCCATTGGTGGTTCTTCACGAGGACGACGATTTGATCGTCGTCGACAAGGCGGCGGGCATGGTGGTGCATCCGGCACCCGGAAATCCCTACTGCACATTGGTCAACGCGTTGCTGCATCATTGCGGTGGACGCTTGTCGTCGCTCGGTGGAGCGGGCAGGCCGGGCATCGTGCATCGACTCGACAAGGATACGTCCGGTTGTCTCGTCGCGGCCAAGACCGATCGCGCGTATGAATCACTGGTCGCACAGTTCGCCGGCCGCAGCACCATGGAAAAACATTATCTGGCCGTCACGCGCCCGGTGCCGAGGCCGCACCAGCAAACGGTCTTCACCCACATCGCGCGCCACCCGGTGAACCGGCAGAAGATGGCCGTGGTGGATCCGCCGAACGGCAAGCCGGCAATCACGGATTATGAAGTGTTGTGCATCGATGATGCAAACGACACGGCCTTGGTGTTGTGTCGGCTGCACACCGGACGCACCCATCAGATCCGCGTGCACCTGCGCCATCAGGGCGCGCCCTTGGTGGGCGATCCGATTTATGGCAGGTCATCGGGAGAGGCGTCGCTGCCCGGGCGGCTGATGCTGCATGCGTGGAGGCTGGCTTTCGAGCATCCCCGCAAGGGTGAGCGCATGGCCTTTGAATCGCCCGTGCCTGCGGAATTCCGTCCATGGCTGGAGCGTGCCGGTCTTGAGGTGGCGATGCGATGACGGGACGGCCGCTCAGTCCCACGACAACTCGATGACTTGGAACGCGCGTCCGAGATGGGCCGGATGAGTGAGCGTCTGGAACTGCCGCAGCATCGCGGCGTCGGGGTTTCCCTCCATCGCGGCGAGCCATGGTCGTGCCAGCTTGGTGAGCCAGGATCCCTGGCTGCAGCAGACATCCATCCGGCCGCCGAGCGTGTGCGCCGCCTCGGCCACCGCGGTGAAATCAACGTGCGCCGTCAGGTCCTGATCGCCGGGATTTTGCAACGGGTCCGCCACCACGCGGTGGTCGCGATACGCGCGCAGGGTGCCTTCGTTGCGGGCGGTGGCATGATACTCCTCCCTGGAAAACCCGTAATCGATCCAGATCATGCGGGGTCGCTCGAGGACTTGCCGCAACGGGGCGAGGAATCCGGCGAAATCGTCACGCACCTCGGTGCGCCACCCCTCGGGAACGGCATCGGGCGACGGAAGCATCGCCGCGATGCGGTCGCACACCGCTGATCCTTGCGTCCAGAACCAGCCGCGTCGCGGGTCGTGATCGACCAGGCATTCCTTCCAGACGCCACCGCGTGGTTCGACGACGTGGCATGGCAGCGCGTCGAGCACCTCGTTGCCGAATGCCACGCCGGGCAGCGGAGTGGCGGCATGGGCGGCGAGGTTTGCTGCGATGACGACCCGGTCCCCGAATCCGGCGAGCGTCCGGCGTTGGGCGTCGCGCAGCAGGACGAGCGGCTCGGTGATGAGATACTCGAGGGTTGCGAATGCCTGGGAATCGAGGGATTCGATCGCCGCGAGGACATCGGCGGCGAGCGTGCCGTCGTGTGCGCCGCACTCGACGATCCTCCAACGCGCGGGACTGCCGAGGTCGCGGTAATGCGCGAGCATGCGCCGCGCGAGCAACATGCCGAAGAGCGGTCCGACGCCTCACACTGTGAAGAAATCCCCCTTGCGGCCGATCCGGCGCATGGTCGATGCATAATAACCATGGCGAGGATGGTAGAGCGCCGCCTCCATGAAGGCCGCGAAGCCGAGGGGGCCGTCGCAACGGGCGCGTGCCGCCAGTTCGTCCGACAAGGATAGGGTTGCCGTGCGGGCAGCGCTCGGATAGTTCTGCATGGGTCTGGCCGCGCCTGCTGGCGGCGGTGGCTCCGGATCCGTCATGGCTGTCGATCAGGACAAGAACCAAAGAAGAAAGCCCTCGCGCAGGCCATTCCTCAAGCGAAAATGGCCTTGGGTGCTGTTGTTGCTGTGCTGTGTGGCCGGCGGCATCGCCTGGCAGGAAGCCGAGCGGCGCACACGCGAGTACCGGCTGCGCGCGCAGAGCTATGATCTCGAGCGGATCAACGATCTCGAGATTCCCAGCCTGATCCTCGACCGCAACGGCCGCGAGATCGGCCGGATCTTTGTCCAGAACCGCAGCGTGATTCCGGTTTCGCAGGTACCGCGTCGGTTCATTGACGCGTTGCGGGCCGGCGAGGATTCCCGGTTTTTCAGCCATGGCGGCGTCGATCTGTTCGGCACGCTGCGCGCGCTGACGCTCACCGCCCGCGGCAGCGCGCAAGGTGGCAGCACGATCACCCAGCAACTTGCCCGCAACGCATACGAACTCAAACAGGAGGCGGTGCGTCGCGGTGAAGGGGTGATCAGCCGCAAGCTCGTCGAGATGTTTCTCGCGATACGCATCGAGCGTCGCTACACCAAGGAACAGATCCTCGAATTTTATCTCAACCGGATCTATTTCGGCAGCGGCTTCTACGGCATCCGATCGGCCTCGCTTGGTTATTTCGGTAAGGAGCCTGCCGATCTCACCCTCGGTGAATGCGCGTCGCTCGTCACACTCATCAAGAACCCGACCGGGCGTTCGCCATTGAACAATCCGACGGCGAACCGCCAAGGGCGCGATTACGTGTTGCAACGCATGCGCGACGAGGGGTGGATCTCCGCGGCCGAACTGCGCGAGGCCCGCGCCATGCCGCTCACGCTCGACCCCAGGCCGCTGCGCCGCGGCACCAGCCACCTCTACGAGCGCGTCAGCGACGCGATCGACCGGCTGCTGGGGGAGGACGCGCTTGCCTCCGGCGGATACCGCATCCACACGACGATCCTCGCCGAGGCGCAGGCGGCGGCCGATGAAGCGCTACGCAAGTCGCTGGCGGCCGCCGAAGCCCATCCGGAGTTCCGCCGCAAACCGGCGGGCGATCCGGCGGACCAAGCGGCCGCCGACCGATTGCAGGGGGCTTGCCTGATGATCGACCATGAATCGGGTGATGTGCTCGCGCATGTCGGCGGACGCGATTACGCGCGGGTGCCTTACGATTTCATCGAACTGGGCCTGCGGCCGTCCGGCACCGCGTTCCTGCCCTTCGTGCATGCCGCGGCGCTCGAGAGCGGGCTCACGCCCGTGACGATGCTCGATGAC
Organism: Verrucomicrobiota bacterium; assembly: GCA_016871685.1. GTDB lineage: Bacteria > Verrucomicrobiota > Verrucomicrobiia > Verrucomicrobiales > Akkermansiaceae > Luteolibacter. The sequence goes on along the minus strand of VHCM01000041.1, from coordinate 12,247 downwards.
GAACCGATGGACAATCGCGCGGTGATGGTCGGCGGCCGCGAGGGCATTCTCGGCGAGTGGGGCATGGAAACCGGAACGCCGGTGTACGAAGGCAGGATCACCGCGCGCCATGCGCTCGAGCAATCGAAGATCGCCGCCACCGTGCGGCTGAGCGACCGCATCGGGCTGCAGCGGGTGGTCGATACCGCGCGCGCGTTCGGTCTGCCGCTGCGCGATGCCGAGTTGCTTCCGCGATTGGTGACCGGCTTTGACCAGATCTCGCTCAAGGATGCCGTGCGCGCTTATGCCGTGTTCCCGCTCGGCGGACGTGCCGCGCCCCGTGATCTCGTTTATCTCGAACGCATCGAGGACGCGTCGGGCCGCGTTCTGCACCGGCGCAAGCGTGCCGCATCCCCGCAGGGCAAGGCAGTGGTGCAGCCCGCGACCGCGTGGCAGGTGCACAGCATGATGGCTGGATCGCTCTATCGCGGCAGTTCGAAGGGGGCTCTCGACGGACTGGTCGAACAACCGTTTCACGGTGCCGGCAAGGGAGGCAGCACCCACGACTTCACCGACTGTTGGTTCATCGGTTACAACCGGCGGATCACTTGCGGCGTGTGGACAGGCTTTCTCGGCGGCGGCAGCGAGCCGATCTACCCCGGTGCCTTCAGCCGCGATCTGGCGATGCCGGTGTGGCAGGCGGCGATGAATGCCGCCGCGCCGTCCTTCGGCGGTGATCCGGTCGAGATGCCGCGCGATGTTGTCGAGGTGCCGGTTTGCACGGTTTCAGGAGGACGGGCCACCGACTTCTGTCAGACTTACGCCGAGGATCCATCGACCGGCATCGTCCGATCGCGTCCGACCTCGCTGCGCGAGTATTTCCGACGCGGGACCGAGCGGTTCTCGTTCTGCAGTGTGCACGGCGGGATCCCGCCGGATCTGCCTCCGACCGTTGCGAACGGATCCATGCCGAATTTGCCCGCGCTCGATGCCGTGCCGGTGCGACCCAAGGCACCCGTGCTCATCGGTGCCGATCCGTACCACAGCGAAATCGCGCCGCTCGCGGCCGCCGATGACTCGCGACCGACTGTGATGCGTCAGCGTACCAACGTGCTCGATAGCTTGGATTTGGGCGACGTTGAGGAAAGCCTGCCCCTGCCGAAGCCGCAGCGGCTGGTGATCGACGACGAGTGACAAGCGCGTCCGCGTGGTTGTCGCGCGGATCTCCTCAGCGTCCGCTGAGCTGGTGATTGAGCGCGATCGACCGACGCAACGCCCGCATCACATCGACGAGTCCGCGGTGGTCGCGAGCGGCGCGGGCGCAGGCCGGATCGCGGTCGGTGTTGCGGCTGACGTGGCGTCCGATGCCGATGTAGAGCTGATGCATCTGGCTTGTGAACGCGCTGGTCTTGGACTGGATGGCGGAGATCTCCTTGTTGCTTTCGCCGATGGTTTGGAAGGAATCGGCGGCCTCGACCCTGCGCTTTTGCCGTTCCTCCTTGAGTTGTTGATCGATTTGATCAACCTTGGCATCGCCCTTTTCGATCTCCTTGCCGATGCGGTTGCGCTCGTCGCGCAGCTCGTCGAAGCGGGCGCGCAGTTCGCCCAGACGCTGCTTGGTCGCCTCGGCCGCGGCTGTGTTTTCGGCATCCGCCCCGGCCTCCTGCGTGAGGAACTGTAGTTTCATCTTGAGCCCTTCGTACACGCGGCGCACCTCGCGCGCCTCGGCGACGATCCGGTCGCGGTGCTGCGATTGCTCTTCGAGGCGGACCAGCAGCGCCGACCGCTCGTCGAGCAGTTCCTGGTTCGACTCCGGTAGTGCGGTGAGCAGGCGCGCGCGTTCCTCGTGGGCTTCGTTGAGTTTCGCCTGCGTCTCGTTCATCCGGCCCTGCAATTCGTCGCGCTGTTGATGGAGCTTGCGCAGGTTCCAGTACTCGACCGAGAGCGTTTCGATCTCGCCACAACGAGGCCACACCGACATCCCGAGGTAGGCTTCGGCCTCGCGCAACAAATGGAATTCGCTGCCGGCTTCCGAAATCCGCTGCGCCCGGCGCAGGATCCCGAATGCCTGCGCGAAGCGGGCGAGATAGTAGCGTCCGGGTGTCATGGGGTGGGTTCGCCGCCGATGCGTTCGCGCAGGGTGTCGATCACGGTGAAATCCTCGAGAGTGGTGATGTTGCCCGAAATCGATCCGGTGGTGATCAACTCCTTGAGCAGGCGGCGCATGATCTTGCCCGAGCGGGTTTTCGGCAAGCCCGGAGCGAACACCAAGTCGTCGGGCCGGGCGATCGCGCCGATCACGCCCGCCACATGGCGGCGCAGCTCCTCTTTGAGGGCGGAGGTTTCGCCGACTCCTGTTTTGAGCGTGACGAAGGCGGCGACGGCCTGGCCCTTGATGTCGTCCGGCCTGCCGATCACCGCGGCTTCCGCCACTGCGGGGTGTGCGACCAGGGCGCTCTCGATTTCCGCCGTGCCGAGGCGGTGCCCCGAGACATTGAGAACGTCGTCGAGCCGACCGATGATCCGGAAATCACCGTCCTTGTCGCGTCGGGCACCGTCGCCGGCGGTGTAGAGCCCGGGGTAGTCCGACCAATAGGTTTTTTTGAATCTCGCCGGATCGCCGTGGATCGTGCGGGCCATCGACGGCCACGGCTTGCGGATCACCAGCCGACCCTCTTGATCAGGCGGGCACTCGCGGCCCGCATCATCGAGCACCGCGGCATCGATGCCGAAGAACGGCCGCGCGGCGCTGCCGGGCTTGAGCGGCGTGGCTCCAGGTATGGGTGCAATCATCACCGCGCCGGTTTCCGTTTGCCACCAGGTGTCGACGATCGGACAGCGTCCGCCGCCGATGTGGCGGTGATACCAGTTCCAAGCCTCCGGGTTGATCGGTTCGCCCACCGATCCGAGCAGGCGCAGAGAGGAAAGGTCGGCCGCCGCGGGAAAATGATCGCCCGCGCGGATGAACGCGCGGATGGCGGTGGGCGCGGTGTAGAAGACGCTGACCCCGTGGTCTTCGATGATTTTCCAAAAGCGGCCGAAATCGGGGAAGTTCGGCGCGCCTTCGTACATCACCTGGGTGGCGCCGATGGCGAGTGGTCCGTAGACGATGTAGGAATGGCCGGTGATCCAGCCGACGTCGGCGGTGCACCAGTAGACATCTTCGTCGCGCAGGTCGAAGACGTATTTGCAGGTGGCATGGGTGCCGGTGAGGTAGCCGCCGGAGGTGTGGAGGATGCCCTTGGGTTTGCCGGTGGATCCCGACGTGTAGAGCATGAAGAGCGGGTGCTCCGAATCGAAGGCGCGTGCAGTGTGGCGGGCCGACACCGCGGCGGTGGCGTCGTGCCACCACGTGTCGCGCTTGGCCCGCATGTCGACCGGATTGCCGCAGCGCCGGAGGACGATCACGCGCTTGACGTGCTTGTATCTGCGCAGGGCTTCGTCGACCGCCGGCTTGAGCGCAACCACTTTGCCGCGCCGCCATCCGCCGTCGGCGGTGACCACGGTGGTCGCGCCGGAGTCCTCTAGCCGATCCGCGATCGCATCCGCCGCAAAGCCACCGAAGACGACGTTGTGGACGGCGCCGATGCGCGCACAGGCGAGCATCGCAATGGCGGCCTCCGGCACCATCGGCATGTAGATGAGGACGCGGTCGCCGGAGCGCACGCCCGCGGCTTCGAGCGCGTTGGCAAAGCGGCAGACCTCGCGGTGGAGCTGGCCGTAAGTGAGCGTGCGGCGGTCGCCGGGTTCGCCTTCCCACAGGATGGCCGCTTTGTTCCTGCGCGGTCCCTCGGCGTGGCGATCGACGCAGTTTTCGCAAACGTTGAGTTTGCCGCCGACGAACCATTTGGCGAACGGGGCCTTCCAGACGAGGGTCTTCGTCCACGGCTTGCGCCATTGCAGATCCTTGGCCTCGCGTGCCCAGAAATCGGTCGGCCGCTTGATCGATTCGCGGTACAATCGTTCATAAGCCGCCATCGATCCGATGCGCGCTTTGGCGGCAAACGCCTTGGGCGGCAGGTGGACTTTGCCGACGGATGACTTCCGGGACGATGCGGGTTTTGTGCTCATGATCGGCCCTCGGGCGCACGATCCTATCGCCTCAAATCCCGTACGGCAAGCCGGAGAACGCGCGGATGCTGATGATGAAAAACCATCATTCCGAAGTCCTTCAGATGACTCCGAGTTCGCGGCCGGTGCGGACGAAGGCATCGACGGCTTGTTCGAGTTGCGCGCGGGTGTGGGCGGCGCTGATCTGGGTGCGGATGCGGGCTTTGCCCTGCGGCACCACCGGATAGAAGAACCCGATGGCATAAATGCCGTGATCGAGGAGGCGGTCGGCGAACTTCTGCGACAACGCGGCATCGCCGAGCATCACAGGACAGATCGGGTGGTCCTTGCCGGAGATCGTGAATCCGGTCTGTTCCATCGCGCTGCGGAAGAACGCGGTGTTCTCCTTCACGCGGTCGGCCAGTTCGGTTGAGGCCTCGAGCCGTTCGAACACGTGCAGCGCTGCGGCGGCGATGGGCGGCGCGATGGTGTTGGAAAACAGATACGGCCGGGAGCGTTGGCGCAACAGGTCGATGATCTCCTGTTTGCCCGACGTGTAGCCGCCGGACGCGCCGCCGAGCGCCTTGCCGAGCGTGCCGGTGGTGAGGTCGATGCGGCCGAAGAGCCCGCAGTGTTCGTGCGTGCCGCGGCCGCGCGCGCCGAGGAATCCGGTGGCGTGGCAATCGTCGAAGTGCACCAGCGCGCCGTATTTTGCGGCGAGCGCATGCACCTCGTCGAGGCGGGCGATGATGCCGTCCATCGAGAACACGCCGTCGGTGGTGACGAGCTTGTGGCGCGCGCCATCGGCATCGGCCTCGCGCAGCTTCGCCTCGAGGTCGGCCATGTCGTTGTTCTCGTAGCGGTAGCGCCGCGCCTTGCACAAGCGCACGCCGTCGATGATCGACGCGTGGTTGAGGGAGTCGGAGATCACCGCGTCCTCCGGACCGAGCAGCACTTCGAACAATCCGCCGTTGGCGTCGAAGCACGACGGGTAGAGGATGGTGTCCTCGGTGCCGAGGAAGGCGGAGATGCATTGCTCGAGTTGCTTGTGGAGCGTCTGGGTGCCGCAGATGAAGCGCACCGAGGCCATGCCGAACCCCCAGCGGTCGAGCGCCTCGCGCGCGGCGCCGACGACCGCCGGATCGTCGGCCAGCCCGAGATAATTGTTGGCGCAAAGGTTGATGACATTGCGCCCGGCCTTGAGTCGCACGGTGGACTGTTGGGGTGAATCGATGAGGCGTTCGCGCTTGTACAGGCCGGCGGCATCGATGTCGGCGAGCGTGTCGCGGAGTGACTGGAGGAAGGCGTCGGGCATCATGATGGTGGTGGGATGGGGGTGAACGGAAATGGTTGCCGCGCGGCCGGAGGTCATATGCCCTCGGTGAGCCGTTCGGCCAGCAGGGCGGGCAGTCCGGCGGCGAGGATCTTGCGTTGGGCGCGCTCGATGTCGTAAGCGACGCGGCGGAAGATAACCTCGTGTGCGGCCGTGTCGTACACGACGTAGCAGGCGCGCGGATCGCCGTCGCGCGGTTGGCCGACCGAGCCGACGTTGATGAAATACTGCGAGCCGGGTTGGATGATGATGTGTTGCGGCGGCAACGTGCGCACCACCAGCGACTTGACGTAGACGCACGGCTTGTGGGTGTGGCCGTAAAAACAGACCGGTGTGAACTGGTAGGTGAAGTTCGACATCGCGTCGAAGCGGTCGTTGACGTAGATCCAACTGCTCGGTTGGTCGAGCGTGCTGTGGACGATCGTGAAGTCGCCGAGCTGGCGGACCATGCGCAGCCGCCGCAGCCATTGGCGCTGTGGCTCATCGAGCTGGCATCGCGTCCACTCGAGCGCTTCGGCGGCGACGGGATTCATCGTGTCGAGCGATTGGTTGCCGCCGCCGGCGTCGTCATGGTTGCCCTTGACCACCGGGCAGTCCATCGAGCGCAGGATTTCGAGACAGGCCGCGGGATCGGCGTTGTAGCCGACCACGTCGCCGACGCAGGCGAAGCCGCCGACCTCGTGTGACCGGGCGTCGGCGAGCACCGCCTCGAGTGCCTCGAGGTTGGCGTGGATGTCGCCGAGAATTGCAATCCGCATGGGAACCGGGAACGGGTGACCGATCCTGCTGCCGGCGCGGTCGGGGTGTCGAGGTGAAAGCCTCCGGTCAGTTGCCGAATGCTTGGTCGGGATCGAAGGGCGCGGGAGGCGGGGATTTCAGGATGCTTTCCGATTCCGGGATGCCGAGTCGTGCTTCGATCGATCGGAGTGCCGCGGCGACGCCATCGACCGGAAAGCGTTCGCGTGTGCGCCGCCAGTGATTGCAGAGCGCGTCGTAGGCGCGGCGCTCGCCGCCGAAGAGTTCGATCGCGCGGCGGCCGGTGTCGAGTCGCGGGTCCGCGCGGGATTCGAGCACGAGCAGCAAGCACAGCAGCGTGGGGGTGTGGTTGCGCGCGCCTTCGGCGTGGAGCGCGCGGGCGAGTGCGAGTGCCTCGTCCTGCCGACCGTCGACGCGGGCAAGGGCGTACAGCATCGAGCGACGCACATAGCCGAGCGCGTCGGGTTGCTCCGCCGCCCTGCGGTATGCCTCGGCAGCGGCGGCGAAGCAATCGTCGGCATCGCGCAAGGCGGGGATTTTGTTCGGGTCGGTGAGGAGGAACCCGAGTGCGGCGTGCAGGCGCCAGTCGTCCGGGTTGTTGCGGATGCCGCGTTCGAGGAACGCGCGGCCGGCGCGGATCGAGGACCGCCACGCCTCGCGCCGGCGCAGCGGCGGCAGCTTCGAGTCGTTGAGGTGGTGGGACGCGGCGTTGTAGGCCTGGTGCCACGAGCCGGTTTCCCAGTAGTAGCGCGTTCGCGGCGCGAGGTCGGTGATGGTGTCGAAGAGCAGCGCGAGTTCGCCCCAGCGTTGTTCGGTGAAGCGGGTGTGGGCGCGCAGATTGAGAAAGGTGGCGACGAGCGTGCGCAGTCCGCCCAAGGCGACCGCCGAGCTGGTCTGGCCGATGCGTTCGCGCGTGCCGGTGTCGAGCCGCGGCGGGAGGAGTTCCTGCCCGCGCAACAAGTGGGTCAGCGGGATTTCCCAAGTCATCCGCAACGCGCCCGCGGCGAGCAGGCCCGCCGCCATCACCACCCCTGTGATTCGCGGGTTCACGGTCTCAGATTTCCTTCTCGGCGAAAATGAACCACGAGGCGAGGGTGAAGAGCACCACGTAGTAGCCGCCGGCGAGTACCAGCCGGCCGAGCGTGGCGAGCGGAACAACGGATCCCTCGATCACCGCATCGATCACGTTGAAGAGTTGGAAATCCGGCAGCACCAGTGCGAGCGCGAGCGATGCGAGGCGGGCGGCCGCTCCCTCGCCGGCCTCGCCGCCTTGCAGCCAGAAGTCGCGGGCGTCGGCCTGGAAGTGGCCGATGAAATACACGAGCAAGCCGACCACCGTGGTGAACAACGTGCTGGTGGAAAACGTCGAGATGAGCAGCGCGATCGAGGCCATCACGGCCGCGCGCACGAACACCGCGGCCACCGCGCCCTGCAGCGGCCAACCGGGTCCGGCGGCGCGGGTTTCGGCCAGCAGCGATTCGACCGCATCGTGCGGCCAACCAAGCGCGGCAGCCATGTCGCGCTGCTCGCCGAGCACGATTGCCGTGCGCGCCTGCAACACGGCGGTCATCAGCAAGTCCATCGCCAGCAGCGAAACGAAAAGCAACAGCAACACGCCGAGCAGCCGCCCCGCGAGATAGTCGATGCGCGGCACGGGCTTGGCGAGAATCGTGTAGAGCGTCCGATCCTCGATGTCCTTTGGAATCAGCAGGGCGGTGGCGGCCACCGCGATCACCACCGAGAACAAGGTCATCGCGCCGAGCGACCAGCTCTTGATCGAGCGCAGCACCGCCGCGCCCGCCGATTCGGGGCCTTCGTGCTGGGGCAGGTTGAGAAAGTTGCTGGCGATCGCCAGCACGGCGAACAAGGCCAGAAAATGAAACACCTTCATCCGTGCGAGCTGGGTGAATGCGTGCGCGCCGATCGTGAGGATGCGCACGACGTGTCCGCCGCGCCTTTTCCCGGCCGGAACATGTGCATTCATGCGCCGCCCTCCTTGCCGGTGGTGGTTTCCAGAAACAAGCGCTCGAGCGTGGTGCGCGGCCGCCCGCTGCGCACGATCGACGCACCGGGGGATTCGCCGACCAGCGCGGTGATGCGCTCGACGAGATCCGCGCCGGCCCGACGGATCACGATCTCCGTCTGGTCTTCGATCGAGATCAGGTCGTCGAGCCTTCCTTCGCGCACGATGCGTCCGCCGCAGAGGATGCCGACGTGATCGCAGACCTCCTGCACCTGTTCGAGCAGGTGTGAGCAGAGGAACACGGTGATGCCGCGGTCGCGCAAGGCGAGGATCAGATCGCGGATCCCGCGCGAGCCAACGGGATCGACGCCTGCGGTGGGCTCGTCGAGAATCACCAGGCGCGGCTCCTGGACCAGCGCCTGCGCCAACCCGATGCGCTGCAACATGCCCTTCGAATAGCCCGCCAACCTGCGGCCACCGGCATCGGTCAGCCCGACCAGGTCGAGCAGTTCCACCACGCGATCGTCGAGCGCGCGCCCGCGCAATCCGCAGAGCCTGCCGTAAAACCGCAGCGTCTCGACACCGGTGAGGTGTTTGTGGAAATACGGATTCTCGGGAAGGAAGCCGACCTCGTCGCGCGAATCGACCTTCAGCGAATCCTTGCCGAAGATGCGGCAGCTTCCCGAGGTCGGCGCCATTAGCCCGAGCAACGCCTTCATCGTCGTCGACTTGCCCGAACCATTCGGCCCGATCAGGCCGTAGACTTCGCCGGCCCGGATCGTCAGCGAGAGGTCGTCGACCGCACGCAACGGCCGTCGGCGGAACGAGGTGCGGAAATCCTTCACGAGATGGCGGATTTCCACGGCGGGAACGGGCTCGGACATCGGGTCAGCCGGAAGATGGCGTCGGCCGACCGATGAATCAATCCGGATTGGCGCTGCAGCGGAGCGTTGCAGGGCGCGAGGGCGTGCCGCCGGGCGGCGCCCAAAAAAGAAAGGCGGAGGATCCGCAGATCCCCCGCCTTGGCTGATGCCGGGCGTCGCGGAGATCACCGCAGTCCCGAAGGTACCACGGCGATCTCCAACGACTGGCCGGAATCCGGATTACTTCTTGGCCTTCTTGGTGGCCTTTTTCTTCGTGGCCTTTTTCGCGGCTTTTTTGGCCGGGGCCTTCTTGGCGGCTTTCTTCTTGGTCGCTTTCTTGGCGACTTTCTTCGCGGCCTTCTTTACCGTTTTCTTCGCGGCCTTTTTCTTGGTCGCTTTTTTAGCAACGGTTTTTTTGGCGGCCTTTTTCACGGCCTTTTTGGCGCTTTTGGCCACCTTTTTCTTCGCTGCCTTGCGGGCGACCTTTTTCTTGGTCGCTTTCTTGGCGGGGGCCTTCTTTGCCACCTTCTTCACCGCTTTCTTGGCGGTTTTCTTGGCAGCCTTCTTAACCGTTGCCTTTTTGGCAACTTTCTTCTTTGCTGTTTTTTTTGCAGCCATGGTTTTGTGTCGTTGGAGTTCGCGTTGTATTCTGGTTTTCTCTTCCGGCGTCAACGTGCCGGTGGAGAGGGTCGCGAGGAGCGCCACGGATGTGCGTCCTCCAAAAGCATTGGTGGAAAAACCATGTGGGCCGCGACGCGCGACCGAAGCGAACGGCCGCGAGGCTGACGCGCGCGGCCCTGCATCCGATCGAGCGACATCGCGCGCATGGCCTGCGGAAAACACACCGCACAACCGTCGAAGGAAGACGAACCCACATGGGTTTGATTTCCGGTTTTGATGAGTGACGTCGGCGAGATCATCCGTGGGCGATCGGATTGCTGATGGCGATTCAGCTGATATTTAGGATATCCGTCAAGTCAATTTTTGATGATTTTCGACACCCCTTTTGATGGTCGTTCAAGCGATGGAATGGCAGCCGATGACGATCGCTGGATCGCCGTGACATGTCGTCCGCTGGCTCGCGACCTTCATATCGTCAGCCGGAGGCCGCATCGTCTGATGCGGCACGGCGAGGTCATGAGGTGTGCGCATGCAGGTGGAACGCGCGACGGATGCGATGCGCGTGCCTTCGTTGCCGACCGTCAATCGCTGACGCGAACCGGCAGGCGCAACCACCGCGCCAAATGCCTGGTTTTTCAGAGGTTTTCGATGTCCGCCGCCGAACATGCGCAAGCCATTGCCGCATCCTGGGTGAAGGCAACGCCCTGCCGCGATGCCCGCATGGACGGACCGCCGATGCACCCGGTCTCGTCGATCATCGTGGCGGGATCACCATCTTGCGGCCGAGGATCACCTTGTCATCGGTCATGCGGTTGGCGCTCATGATCGAGGCCATCGGCACGCGGTACTTCGCACTCAGGCCGGAGAGCGTGTCGCCCTTGACCACGGTGTGGATCGTGGCGGGCGCGTGATCCGGCAGCGCGGCCGCGCTGCTGTCGGATGCGGTGGCGTTGATGGGATCGGCACTCGCTGTCGTCGTGGTGCTCGCTGCGGACTCCTCATACGCGGCCGGCGTGTCGTAGACCGGGTCGGCGAATGGATCGGCACTCGCTTGCGTGCTCAAAGAGGACGATGCGGATGGGGCAACTGCTGTGGACGGATCCGAGGCGCAGGCGGCAAGCAGCACCACGGGAAGCATGAGCATGCAGGCAGGGTTGATCTTCATGGCGGTCGGTAAGGAAATCGGATTACGCAACAGACGACGGATGTCGTGAATCATGAAACGTCACACCCATCGAGGTTTATTCATTGAGCGTCCGTCTTTTTTCACTCCGCCCGCTTCGCGCAGGCGCGCCAGCGAGGCGGGATGCCGCTTGATCCAAGAGAAAAATGGCGTGCCAAATTTAAAAACGATCGTTTTTTATGATGTCGTTTCTTTGCCAATGGGCTCCGGATTGGCGTGGGAATGCCGGCAAAAGCGGAAGAATTGGTGGGCGGTGGTTTCGGTGTGCTCGGCGAGTTGTTCCAGGGATTCGCCGCGGAGGCGGGCGATGAATGCGGCGGTGTGGGCGGTGTAGGCGGGTTCGTTGCGCTGACCGCGATGGGGTTCGGGTGCGAGGTAGGGCGAGTCGGTTTCGAGCAGGAACGAGCCGGGCGGGCACTGGCGGACGGTTTCTTGGACGCTGCGTGCGTTCTTGAAGGTGCAGACGCCGCCGAAGGAGACGAGCCCGCCGAGGTCGAGTACCCGCCGCGCCATCTCCCAGGGCGCGACAAAGCAGTGGAACACGGCGCGGGTACGATCGTGATAGGCGCGGTAGAGGGTCAGTGCGTCCTCGAGAGTGGTATGGCCTTCCCGGTCGCGGGTGTGGATCACGACGTTGAGGCCGCTGGCGGCGGCGAGTTCGAAGTGGCGATGGAGGAATGTGCGCTGGCGCTCGCGGAACTCGGCGAGGGTCCATCCCTCGGGAGCCGGATGAAACGCATCGAGCCCGGTTTCGCCGATCGCGCAGACCCGAGGGTCGGCGGCAAGCGGCGCAAGGCGGTCGATGGCATCGTCGGGTGCGCGATGGACGTCGCACGGGTGGATGCCGATGCAGGCGTGCACCGCGGGGTCGCTGGCAATCGCGAGATGGGCCTGCACATCGTCGAGACTGGTGGCGAGCGTGACGAGGCGGGTGACTCCCGCCGCACGCGCGCGCGCGATCACGGCGGGAATATCCTCGGGGTCAAACCGGTGCGACACAAGATGGCAGTGGCTGTCGGTGAACATGGAATGGATCAACGATCGATCGCGGCGACCAGCGCGCGCACTTTGGCGGGGTCTTTCACACCGGGCGCGGTTTCGGCACCCGAGGCGACGTCGAGTGCACAAGGGCCGACCTCGGCAACCGCTGCCGCGGCGTTGTCCGGGGTGATGCCGCCAGCAAGGATCAGCGGCCAATGCGGATGACGAAGCCGCAACGCTCGGGCCAGCGACCAATCAAAGGTCTTGCCCGTGCCGCCGTAGCTTCCGGCGGCCGGCGCGTCGAGCAACAGGGCGTCCGCAGGGCATGACGCGGGATCGGCCAGCCCGGATGCGCGATCGGCACCGAGCGCCTTGATGCAGGGGACGCCTGCGTCGCGCAAGGCGAGCACCTGCGCGGGCGGTTCGTCGCCGTGGAGTTGCACCACATCGACCAGACCATCGCGCACGCAGCGCAGCAGTTCGTTATCCGTGGGATTCACCCACACACCGACGCGCAG
>VHCM01000040.1 GCA_016871685.1 Verrucomicrobiota bacterium | reverse complement strand
AAAGACGAGATCGACTCCACCGGAGTGCAGATCGAACGAATCCCCGAGATACTCGCGGATCATCGCCGAGCACTCGAGGTGCCAGCCCGGCCGCCCCTCGCCCCACGGCGACGGCCAATGGTTGTCGCCATCCTCCGGACGCCGCGCCTTCCACAGCACGAAATCCGAAACGTCGTCCTTGCTGTACTCGTCGGCCTCGGATCGCAGCGCGAGCGATTTGCCCAAGTCGAGTTCACGACCGTCGAGACGCGACAACGATCCGTATCCGGGAAACGAGGCGATCCGGAAGTAGACCGATCCGTCATCGGACGCATAGGCATGACCGCTGTCGATCAGCTTGGCGATCATCGCGACCTGCTGCGGAATGTGCGCCACCGCGCCAGGCTCGATGTGCGGCGGCAGCAGGCCGAGTTTGGCGCAGTCGGCATGAAACCGCCGCGTCCACCCCGCCGTGAACTCGCCGAGCGAGACCCCCGCTTCGCGCGCGCCACGGATCGTTTTGTCATCCACATCGGTGAGGTTGCGCACGTGCAGCGTGCGGATGCCGCCGGCCTCAAGCGTACGCCGCAACACGTCCTGCAGCACGAAGGTGCGGAAATTGCCGATGTGGGCCGGACCATAGACCGTGGGCCCGCAACAGTAGAAGCGGAAGACCGATCCGTCGAGCGGACGCAGCTCGCGCTCGGTCCGCGTGAGCGTGTCATGGAGCCGCATGACGTGGATGTAGGGTCGACGGCACGCCCCGCCAAGAGCGAAGAGCGGGATTTTCGGAGTTCCGCCGCCGCGGAATCGGGTTAGACTGCGTCAGGAACATGAATGATCGGCCCGATGATCACGGCAGGAAACAGGTGGCCGCCGCTACAGCGATCCTCTTGGGGATTGGCGCGGCAGCCTGCTCGGCGCTGCTGGGTTGGCGTCACCTGCCCGGCGTGCTCGGTGAGTGGGTTGGCACGGTGATCGGCGTGATGACCACTCCGTTTCTCCTCGAAGCCTCGTTCGCGTTGCTCGGCTTGTGCATCGTCGCCGTGCTCAACCACCGCCGGTGGCTGCGCGAGGGTGATGAATGGGTGCACCTCGATCCAACCGGAGAATCCACATCGTCGCAGGATCCCGAACCATCACCCGCAGCGGATGCCGGGCAGAGGTGCGTTGCGGACCCGCGCGCCAACAAGCCCGGCTGACCTCCATCGCCCGACAAGATGTCCGCACCCCGGGAACTGCGATTCACCCGCTCCGGCCAAGCCCGGCTGTTCTGGATCCTCGCTGCGATGTTCGGTACTGCAGCACTCACCCTCGTCGCCGCCTCGCTCCACCGCGAAGAGAATCCGGGCCTTCCGCACGTTGCCTGGGCCTTGCCGCCGCTGCTGCTCGCAATCGCAGCCGCATCACTAGCCGCCCACCTCACCCGCCATGCGTACATCGTGCTCACGCTGGTCGGCATCGAGATCTACCCGTTTTTCCGCCCGGCATCCCGCATGCGGCTGCTCCTGTGGCCGGAAATCGACAGCGCCGAAGTGGATCAGGCGTTCCGCGTGCTCACGCTGCACATGGATCCCGGAAAAACGTCTGGCCTGCATCTCGCGCTCGAACCGGTGCGCAACGACCGCCGACAATGGCTCGCCAGCGCCATCATGTCCCGGCTCGGGTCACAGCCTCGGAGATCCGCGCTCCCAGATGCGCAGATCCAAGCCGCAGGCAACGCCGGTGGCCATGACGATGATCGCGGCAACGACGGAGCGGCTTGAGCCCCCGGGTGTCTGCGCCAATTCGCCCATTCAAAGAACGCAAGCGCTCACTCTCGTACAGTTTGTCTGTCCCTATGTAGGGTAAGCACGTGGGAAATCACTGATTTCCAATGAGTTTCAGGCTCATCTTGGCTCACTGCACCCGTTGAATGGCCGCCCGCCCGGCGGGTCGGCTCAGTCGGGCAGATGGTCGGCGCAGTATTCCCGTCCGTCGCGCCCGACCCGGAATTCCAGTTCGGGATGGCTCGTCTCGGTGCGGTCGCAGAGCACGCAGCTGTGGAACGCCTCTTCCTCGTCCTCACGGCTCGCCGCGCGGAAGCTGCGTCGGCGCTGCACGGATTGGGCGGCGCGGAGCCTGCCCCGCAGCGCCGGAAGCCCGGCCCACAACAGGTAGTTGAGGAACGCCATCAGGTAAAACGGGATCAACAGCGGCGCGGTCACCGCGCCAATCAGCATCAGCACCCCCTGGATGATGCCGAGGATGCCCACCCGCAGAGGCAGGATGAGCAGCAACAGAATCTCGACGCGCGGGTGCAGGGTGGCAAACGCAAGAAATGCCGATGCATACAGGGCGAAACCGCTGAACGGAGGGGTGTGGGGCAAAATGAAATTCGCCAGCAGCACCATCGCCATTCCCAGATAGCAAAACAACGAGGTCTTGAACGCCCCCCACTCGCCCTCGAGTCCGTCATTGATCATGAATGCGAAATTCACCGCAAAAAAAAGCAGCAGAATGCTCAGCAACCCCGGACGACCAAAGGGCTGATCCGCGAAAAAACACGTCACGACCCGCCAGACCTCGCCCGAAAGAATCTTGCCTCGATCGAAATCCAACAGCTCGGTCAGATCCGGCCGGAAGAGACTGACCGCAAACACCAGCACATGCAGCAGCGCGTAGTAGCGCAACAATCCCGGGAAGGTGAGCCAGCCGAGGCGGCGCTCCATGCGGTCGATGATGCCCATGCGGCGGCAACCATCGCCGATTCCTTCGGCCTGACAAGCGTCCCGTCGTAGGCAGGTCCTGCGTTTTGGGATTGAGTCGCGGCGGCATGCCCTTACCTTGCGCGGCCATCCGCTCGACCTCATCCTCACTGGCTCATGCACCCTTCCCCCAAAGTCCGCCCGTTGTCCTTCATCTGCCTGACCATTCTCGGCCTCGGCCCGCTGACCGCCCAGGAGTCCGCAATGGTGGTCGAGGCATACTCGGGAAAAATCCTCGTGTCCGCCAATGCACGGCAGAAACGTCCGGTGGCCAGCCTGACGAAAATCGCCACCGGCGTGGTGGCCGTCGATTGGGCCACAGCCGCCGGCATCGATCCCGGCGAGGTGCAGGTGACGGTCCCTCCCACGGTGACGCTGGTGGGCGGCCCCAATCCGATGAATCTCCAACCCGGCGACCGTTTGTCGCTGCGTGACGCGCTCTACTCGGCGATGCTCGGATCCGACAACCTCGCGGCATTGAGCGTGGCCGATCATGTTGGCCGCGAACTGGTGCGACGCCGCGGCAAGAACCATGATCCGGTGGCTGAATTCGTCGGTGAAATGAACCGTCTCGCAAAAGGTCTCGGCATGCGCCAGACGCGGTTCGCCAATCCGCACGGACTTGAGCGGCCGCGCGCCACCGGACATTCGACCGCCGCCGACATCGCCCGCCTCTCGGTGTACGCGATGCGCCGCAACGCGCTCACGTTCATCGTGCGCCAACCGGAGCGCCAAGTGATCGTGCGCGGAGCCGGCGGCGAACGCAGCTACCGCGTGCGCAATACCAACGAACTCATCGGCGAGCCCGGCATCCTCGGTCTCAAGACCGGCACCACGGCCGCCGCCGGGCCGTGCCTCTCCGTGTGCATGGACCGCAATCCGCTGGTGCGCACCAAGCCCGACGGCACCAAGGGAGCCACCCCGCGCCGCCTGATCGCTGTCGTCCTCAACCAACCCGACCGCTTCAACCGCGCCCGCGGGCTGATCCGCCAGGGATGGTCGGCATACGACTCATGGATCGCTTCCGGTGCGCCGGTCGGCGACCGCGAAAGCGAATTGTTGGTTGTGCCCAACCCGGAATAAGCCGCCCGCCAGTTTCGATTGAATGATCGGCGAGGTCATCCAGTCGAAGAAGACAAGCCCTGATGAAGCTCCACTCACTGTCGGCTCTCTGCCTCATCGGCATGCTGGGTTGTTCGCGCGGAAAAAAACCGACGCAGGATCCTGCGGAGAAGTTTGCGGAAGCGCTTTCGCAACTCGAACAGGAATGCGCCCGCGAAACCGAGCGACGCCAACGCATCGACTCGACCGACGATCCCGGCGAAGGTGCCGATGCCGCGCCACCAGATCCACCGCGCAAGCAAGCAGGAAAACCCGCGGTGGATGACCGGTGAGAATGCGCCCGGTTGCGATTGCGGGGCCGGAACGGTCAGGACAAACGTGCCGCGAGCAGCTCGCGCTGGAAGATCAGCTCCTTGGGCATGTGGTCGTAGAGGTCCATGAAGAATTCCCCTTGGCTCACCAATTCGGCCTTCCACTCGCGGTTGTCGAAGGCCATCGCCTTGTCGAAGTCCGCGCGGGTGTAGCCGTCGATGCCCTCGATGTTGAAATCCTGAAACGCGGGGATCCATCCGATCTGCGTTTCATGGCCGGCCGCGGTGCCGTGGCAGCGGTTCACGATCCACTCGAGTACGCGCATGTTGTCGCTGAATCCCGGCCAGAGGAATTTGCCGTCGGCATCCTTGCGGAACCAGTTGACGTGGAAAAAGCGCGGCAGGTGGGTGATGTGGCGGCGAATGCCGAGCCAATGCGAGAAATACGATCCCATGTTGTAGCCGCAGAACGGCAGCATCGCCATCGGATCGCGGCGAACCTTGCCGATCTGGCCGAACGCCGCCGCGGTCATTTCCGAGCCCATCGTCGCACCGAGATAAACGCCATGGCTCCAATTGAACGCTTGGAAGACCAGCGGCATCGTCGTCGCGCGGCGTCCGCCGAAGACGATGCCGTCGATCGGCACGCCATCGGGGTTCTGCCATTCGGGGTCGATTGACGGACACTGCGAGGCCGGCGCGGTGAAGCGGGCGTTG
Source organism: Verrucomicrobiota bacterium (assembly GCA_016871685.1). GTDB lineage: Bacteria > Verrucomicrobiota > Verrucomicrobiia > Verrucomicrobiales > Akkermansiaceae > Luteolibacter. Next base: position 12,498 of record VHCM01000040.1, on the reverse strand, counting down.
GCATGGGCGCAGACCCGACCGCATCCCGGCGACCAGTCCTGTCCGGTCCAGTCGATCGCATGCGCGGGAGGCTCGCCGTCCATGCCCTCCCACCACACGTCGCCGTCGTCGGTGAGCCCGACGTTGGTGAAGATGCAATTGGCCTTGATCGCCTCCATGGCGCGCGGGTTGGTCGAATCCGCCGTGCCGGGGGCCACGCCGAAGTAGCCGGTCTCCGGGTTGATCGCGTGCAACCTGCCGTCCTCGTGCGGCCAAAGCCAGGCGATGTCGTCGCCGATGATGGTCGTTTTCCATCCGGCGTCCTGATAGGGCTTGGGCGGGATGAGCATCGCGAGATTGGTCTTGCCGCAGGCCGAAGGAAACGCCGCTCCAATGTAGGTCTTTTGGCCCGATGGATCCTCGATGCCGAGCACCAGCATGTGCTCGGCCATCCATTGGTGGTCGCGCGCGATGTTCGAAGCGATCCGCAATGCGAGGCACTTCTTGCCGAGCAACGCGTTGCCGCCGTAGCCCGATCCATACGACATGATCTCGCGCGTCTCCGGGAAATGGACGATGTACTTGTCCTCGTTGCAGGGCCAGGGGACGTCCGCTTCTCCCGGCGCGAGCGGCGCGCCGACCGAATGCAGGCACGGAACGTAGCGGCCGTGACCATGACGTTTTCGGGGTGCCGTGCCCGCCGCCTCCTCCTCGAGACGACGCAACACCCGCTCGCCCATGTGGCACATGATCCGCATGTTCACCACCACGTAGGGACTGTCCGTGATCTCGACGCCGATCTGCGCGAGCGGCGAGTCGAGCGGACCCATGCAAAATGGAATGACGTACATCGTCCGCCCCTTCATGCAGCCCGCGAACTTTCCGCGCAGCGTGACGCGCATCTCGTCGGGATCCGCCCAGTGGTTGGTCGGCCCCGCCTCGTCGCGCCGCCGCGTGCAGATGAACGTGCGGTCCTCGACACGCGCGACATCCGACGGCGTGGAGCGAGCGAGGAACGAATTCAGGCGTTTGTCCGGATTGAGCCGCACAAAAGTGCCGTTCTCCACCATCATCGAGGTCAGGCGGTCCCACTCTGCCTGCGATCCGTCACACCAAACGATGGAGTCGGGCGTGCATAGGGCGGCGGTTTCCCCGACCCATGCGGCCAAGGCTTCGTGTGTGGTTGCGGATTTCATTTGATCGACATCCAAACCCACGCCCGGCTCCTTGGCAAAGCGATACGAAAATGAGGGCCGATTTTCGAACAAATCGCGGAATGGACTGCCAGCGGTGCCGGATCACTCCAGCAACGCCTGCAGTTCATGGGTCTGCCGCGCGCGCGGCACAAACGGGCTGTTGTAGCCGAGCAACCGATAACCGCGGGCCTTGAGTCCGCCCCGCTTGAGTTCGGCATCAATCGCCTCCCGTGCCCGCCGGATCGATTCCCGGTCGCGCCCTCCCAGCCAGGCGTAGCTCAATGCCTCGGCCGCCGGCACATCGCGCACCTCGACCCGCTCGCCGTCCTTGCCCAGAGATCCAGTGGCCGTCGACTGATACAAAAACGCCATCCGCTCCATCGGCATCGAAGACCCAGCCGAATCCAACTCCATCTCGACGGGGGCGGTCATCGGGATCCCCTGCCGCTGAATGTGACGAAACAGCGTCCAAAACCCGCCGTTGGGCTGGTCGTCCACGGTGAATGCCGCGCGGTAGGCCGGGTAGGATTTGCGCGCCACCTGACCGTACGGACCCGGCCGCGGCCATCCCTGCGGCAGAGGCGATTCCTCGCGATAAGCGGGCGCGGACTCCTCCTCCTTGGGCTTGCCCCAGGGCAGCCACGACGGCCATGCCTCGGCTGGCAGCCACAAGCCGATCCAAGCGGCGACGACCACCCTCCCAGTCGGAAATCCATGAGTTTGTCTCATGATCTACCCTGCTCTCCGCGGTCCTCTCATGCAAGCGGGAAGCCTACGAAACCCGGAAAGGATCGAAACATCAGACCAACCCATCGATTTGATAAATAGATACAGATTGATCTGTATCTATTTGTTTGATCCAGAGCTGGTTGGAGTGGTTCGGCGGTCGGGAGTTCTGGCCGGGTTTCTGGATGGTTGGCAGATGGCGCTTGTCTCGGGCGCGTTGGCGAGATAGCCCGGTGGGCATGGACGCGATGCACCCCTATGAAAAACTCCCGTTGTTCGGGGTGGGCCTGGTCCTCGGATTCTGGCTGATCCTCACCCACGGTTGGATGCTTTGGCGTCCAGCGGCGGCGCAGGGATTTTTGCGCGCGTTTCCGCGCAATGCGGCGTTGGGTCAGGTGCTGTTTGGATTGGGGTTGGCCTGGTTCTGGCTGCTCGTGGCACCCGAGGGACTGGGTGTGGTGAGCGCGTTGGCGATGGACTTGGGAGAGTTCAACGGGGCGAAGCCGTTGTTGCGGATCCTGGTGCCGGTGGCCTTGGTGTTGGTGGCGGTGAGTGTGCGGGATTTTTTGGCAGTGCGGGCGCTGGGCTTGCTCGGGTTGATGGCGGCGTCGCCCTTGTTGGAGGCCGCGTTTCTCAAGGATCCGGCATCACGGTTGCTGGTGCCGATCTACGCTTATGCGATGCTCACCGCCTCGATGTTCTGGGTGGGCATGCCCTACGTGTTCCGCGACGCGGTGGAATGGGCGGTCGCCGACGGGCGTCGCTGGAAGCTGCTGGCCGGAGCCGGTCTGGCCTACGGATTGGCAGTGATCGGCTGCGCCCTCGTTTTTTGGCGGGGGGCCTGATCGGCGGCCGTGGATTGGGAACCCGAAGTCGACCAGCGGGTGCTCAGTACACCGGCGCGCCGGAGACGTCGTCCCCGCTGCCGCCGCCACTGGCCTTGTTGGCGACCTTCTCCATGCCTTCGCCGGCGATGCGCATGTCGCGGCCCACGCCGATGAACGTGTTGCAAGAGCTGGTAATCAGGGCGGCCAAGGCAAACAAGGCGCAAGAAGTGAGCTTCATGACACAGAAGATCAATCACGCGATCGCGGGATTGGCAAGCAGGAATTGCAGGATCCGTGCGGCAATCCGGCGCACGCGACGCCACGATTGCGCCGTGGACAGTTCAGGCTTCCCACGCTTGCGCGGTGCGGTAAACGGTGCCTTTGAAGCGGGCGACCAGGCGCTCGCCGAGGCGCACGTCGATCGAGTAGCATCCGAGTTTGTCGCGGACCGCATCCTCGCGGGCGACGGCGGTGATGCGGTCGCCCTCGTGGAGCGGTTCGAGGTGGTTGATGGCGGTTTCGATGCTCACGGCGCGGCGGCCGCGCGAGTTCGAGGCGAAGGCGAGCGCGCTGTCGGCGATCGCGTAGGTGATCGCGCCGTGGGCGATGTCGAAGCCGTTGAGCATGTCGGCGCGCACGGTCATCGACAGCGTGCACGATCCTTCCTCGACGGCATCGACACGGATGCCCAGCCAACGGCTGAACGCGTCGCGGTCCATCATGCGTGCGACGATCTCCTGCGGCGTCATTTCAACTGAAGAAGTTCCTTTGCTCACGCGCCATACGGCGCAGCAGCGGGCTGCAGCGGTAGCGGTCCTCGCGGTATTCGTCGTAAAGCGCGTCGATGTGCCCGACGCACCAGACGATGCCGAGTTCGTCGGCCCAGGCGAGCAACCCCTTGGGATAGTTCATCGCCCGCGTCATCGCCAGGTCGATGTCGGCCGGCGAGGCGATGCCGAAGAACGCGGCGTCGGCCGCCTCGTTGACGAGCATCACCAGCACGCGCTCGAAGATCCGGCGGGCGAGGTCCGCATCGACAGCGGGTTCGGATGCGGTGGTGAGTTCGGAGTCGCGGTAGAACCCGCGGCCGGTCTTGCGGCCGAGGAATCCCGCCTCGACCAGGCGCTTCTGGGTGAAGGACGGTTTGAAGCGCGGATCGAAGTGGAAGGCGGTGAAGATCGACTCGGTGACGGTGTAGTTCACGTCGTGGCCGATGAAGTCCATCAGCTCGAAGGGGCCCATGCGGAATCCGCCGAGGCGCTTGAGGCTCCAGTCGATCGTGGCGCAGTCGGCGACTCCCTCGTCGAGCAGTCGCAGCGATTCGCCGTAGAACGGCCGCGCAACGCGGTTGGCGATGAAGCCCGGCGTGTCCTTGGCAAGCGCAGGTGACTTGCCCCAGGATGCGATCGTGCGCAGCGCGGTGTCGCGCACGGCGGCGGAAGTCTGCACCGCAGGCACGATTTCCACAAACGCCATGAGCGGCGCGGGATTGAAGAAGTGGATGCCGATGACGCGTGCGGGATGTCGGCATGCCGAGGCGATCGACGCGATCGACAACGACGACGTGTTGGTGGCGAGGATCGCGTCGGGCGAAACGATCGATTCAAGCTCGGCGAAGAGTCGTTGTTTGACCTCGAGTTTCTCGACGATCGCCTCAATCACCAGATCCGCGCCGGAGAGGTCGGCGAGCGAGTTCGCGCAGGTGATGCGGCCGAGGACGGCATCGGCCGCCGCGGCGTCGGTTTTTCCCTTTTCGACCAGACGCGCGAAGGTCGTCTCGAGGCGCGCGCGGCCTTTGGCGAGCGCGTCGGCCGAAGCGTCGAAGAGGCTGACCGTGCATCCCGCCTGTGCCGCGACCTGGGCGATGCCCGTGCCCATGGTTCCCGCACCGATGACTGCGATGTTCATGGCGGCAGGGTTCAACGGCCTTGGAATTCCGGGCGGCGTTTGGCGAGGAAGGCATTCACTCCCTCCTCGTAATCGTGGGACGCGCCTGCGGCGATCTGGCATTCGCATTCGAGCGCGACCTGGGATTCGAGGTCGCGGGTCATCGACTGCGAGAGCAGTTTCTTGGTGAGGCCGAGCGCGTAAGTGGGAGCTTCGGCCAGCGAGGCCGCGAGTCGGCAAACGCCCTGCGCGAACTCCGCGTCGGGGAAGACGCGGAAGATCATGCCCATGCGCTCCGCCTCGGCCGCGCCGACTTTCTCGCCGAGCATCATGAGTGCCGCCGCCTTCTGCAGTCCGACGAGGCGCGGCAGGAACCAGGTGCCGCCGCAGTCGGGCACCAGTCCGATCTTGCAGAACGCCTGGGCGAACGCCGCGCTCTCGCAGGCGACGACGATGTCGCACGCCAGCGCGATGCTCGAGCCCGCTCCGGCGGCGACGCCGTTCACCGCGGCGACGATGGGTTTTTCAATCGCACGCAAGCGGCGGAGAATCGGCAGGTAGTGCTCCTCGAGAATCGTGCGGAATCCGGGATTGAGTTCGGGCGTGATGCATTCCTTGAGGTCCTGTCCCGCGCAGAACGCCTTGCCGGAAGCAGTGATGACGATCACGCGCACCTCGGGGTCCGCGGCGAACTCGTCGAGCGCGGCCTGCATCGCCAGCGCCATCTCGCGATTGAAGCTGTTGAACGAGTCGGGCCGGTTGAATTCGATGAATCCGGCGCGGCCTTCGGTGCGGGTAAGAAGTGTGCTGCTCATGGGTGATGGATCATTTCAGGCATTTGAAATAGTCGAACGGCTCGAGGCAATCGTCGCATTTGAACAAGGCCTTGCAGGCGGTGGAGCCGAAGCGGCTCACCAGCGTGGTGCGCGTGGAGCCACAACGCGGGCACTTCACCACTTTGGATTCTCCGAGCAGCGCCGCCTTGTCGGCGCTCGCTTCCAGCGGCGGCGCGATGCCGTAAGCTTCGAGCGCCGCGCGCCCCTGCGGCGTGATCCAGTTGGTCGTCCACGCCGGTGCGAGCACCAGCCGCACCTGAGCCTCGAATCCGGCTCTCGCGAGTGCCGCGCGCACGTCATCGGCGATCACATCCATCGCCGGACATCCGCTGTAGGTCGGCGTGATGTCGACTTCGACCCGATTGCCACCGGTGCTCACCGCGCGGCGGATCACCCCCATCTGAACGATCGATAGCACGGGGATTTCCGGATCGGACACGGCGTCGAGCACCGCGAGCAATCCGGGGTCGATCTCCTGCTGCGGGATCGTCGCGTCCATCACCACTGCATGCCGGGATAGGTTCTCTGCATGGACTGCATTTCCGCGAGGATGTAGCCCATGTGCTCGGTGTGGATGCCCTGCTTGCCGCCTTTCCTGAAATGCGTGTCGGCGGGCAGCTCGAGTGTCGCCTCGCGCAACACCGCGGCGACCTTGCGCTGGTACGGCTCGCGGAGCGACGGCAGGTCCGCGCCAATGCCCGCGGCGGCCGCGGCGGATTCCACTGCCGTCGGGAGAAACCACTCGTCGGCGTACGGCCAGAGGTGATCCAACGCCGCCTGCGCGCGCGCGCGGCTTTCATCGTTGCCATCGCCGAGACGCACCAGCCAGTCCGCGGAAAAACGGACGTGATAGGCCGTCTCCTTGATCGACTTGCGCGCGATCGCGGCGATCGTTTCGTCCGCGCTGAACTGCAGCCGCTCGAGCAACAGATGGTGGAACACGTCGTAAAGAAACTGGCGGACGATGATGTGACCGAAATCCAGCGATGGTTGCTCGACGAGCAGCACGTTGCGGTACTCGTGCTCCTTGCGCAGGAACGCGATCGTGTCCTCGGTCGCGCCATTGCCGAGCAGTGTGGCGGCGTATTGGAAGCAGCTTCGCACCTGACCGAACAAATCGAGGCTGATATTGGTCAGCGCGATGTCGGTCTCGAGGTTGGGACCGTGGCCGCAGAGTTTTCCCAACTGCTGGGCAAGAATCAGGTCGTTGTCGGCCATGCCGATCACGAAGTCGGCCAGCGTTCGGGTGTCGGGTGCGGCGGCGGCCGTCATGGGCGGTGAGGGATGCGGATCACATGTGCCGCACCTCTTCGGGAAGCACGTAGAACGTCGGATGGCGATAGGCCTTGTCGGCCGCAGGATCGAACAATTCGGCCTGCTCCTCCGGCTGCGACGCGGTGATCTGCGCGGACGGCACCACCCAGATGCTCACCCCCTCGTTGCGGCGCGTGTAGACGTCGCGCGCATTTTCGAGCGCCATTTTCGCATCGGCGGCGTGCAGGCTGCCGCAGTGGCGGTGCTCGAGACCGCTCCTGCTGCGGATGAACACTTCCCAGAGCGGCCAATCATTCATGATCATGGATGGGGGTCGGGGGACATCAGATCGCTTTGCGCAGCGAGTCACGGTCCGCCTGTTTCGCCGCGTGGGCCAACGCCGCTTCGCGCACCCAGGTGCCGTTGCGGTGGGCGGCGCGGCGCGCCTCGAGCCGCTCGCGGTTGCAGGGACCATTGCCCTGGACGACCTGACGGAACTCGTCCCAATCGATTTCACCGAAATCGTAGTGGCCGCGCTCCTCGTTCCAGCAAAGCGCCGGATCGGGAATCCGCAGACCGATCAGCTCGGCCTGCGGCACGGTCTGATCGACGAATGCCTGACGCAATTCGTCGTTGGACTTGCGCTTGAGCTTCCAGCGCATCGACTGGGCGGTGTTGGGTGATTCATCGTCGCGCGGACCGAACATCATCAGCGACGGCCACCACCAGCGGTCGAGCGCGTCCTGCGCCATCGCGCGCTGCTCGTCGGTGCCCTTCATCAAAGTCATCAGGATTTCGTATCCCTGGCGTTGGTGAAAGCTTTCCTCCTTGCAAATGCGGACCATCGCCCGCGAATACGGTCCGTAAGACGTGTTGATCAACGCGACTTGGTTCATGATCGCCGCGCCGTCGACCAACCAGCCGATCGCGCCAATGTCGGCCCAGGTGAGCGTCGGGTAGTTGAAGATGCTCGAGTACTTGGCGGTGCCGTCGTGGAGCTGATCGAGGAGTTCGTCGCGAGAGATCCCCAGCGTTTCCGCGGCGCTGTAGAGGTACAGCCCGTGGCCCGCCTCGTCCTGCACTTTCGCCAGCAGTGCGACCTTGCGGCGCAGCGTCGGCGCGCGGGAGATCCAGTTGCCCTCAGGCAGCATGCCGACGATTTCCGAATGCGCGTGCTGCGAGATTTGGCGGATGTGGGTCTTCCGGTATTTCTCGGGCATCCAGTCCTTGGGTTCGATCTTCTCCTCGGCGTCGATGCGGCGGTTGAAGACCTCCTCGAGCGATGTCGTCTGTGCTTCGTTCATGGCGGAATCCGGCGGGTGGTGAATTCAGTGGTAGCCCCTCAGACGTCGAAATCAACGACAAGTTTGGGGGTGACAGGCACGGCCTGGCAACTCAGGACGATTCTTTTCGCAAGATCGGCCTCTTCAAGGGCATAGTTGACCTTCATCTCGACCTCGCCTTCGACGACCCGGCAGCGGCAGGTGCTGCAAACCCCGCCTTTGCAGGCGAACGGCAGATCCGCCCCGGCGGCCAACGCGGCGTCGAGCAGGTTGTCGGTCTCCGCGCCCATCGTGAAATGGAACGACCGGCCGCCGTCGATCACGGTCACCTCGGTGCCCGCCGCGGCCGCGGTCGACCGCGCGGCATCGGAGGCCGTTTTCGCCCCCGCCGTGAACAACTCGATGTGGATCACCTCCTTGGGCATGCCCAGCGCCACCAACTCGTCGCGGATCGTGTGGGCCATCTCGCGCGGACAGCAGATGAAGCATTCGTCGGTGGCCGCCGGATCGAACAGGCCGTCGGCAAGCGCGCGGATCTTCTCCGCGTCGAAGCGGCCGTTGAGCAGCGGGATGTCGCGGGATTCACGGGTCAGGAAATGCAGCACCTCGAAGCGGCCCATGTGCATGTTCTTGAGCGCCTCGATTTCCTCGCGGAACAGGATGGAGCGCGTGCTGCGGTTGAGGTCGAAGAGCCGGAACGTGCCGCGGGGTTCGAGTGCGAGGCGGGTTTTGAGGATCGACAAGATCGGCGTGATCCCGCTGCCCGCCGCGAATGCCACCGAGCGCCGCGATGCCGTGGGGTCCGGCACCGCCACAAAACGACCGGCGGGTTTCATCGCCTCAAGCGTGTCGCCGGGACGCAGCGACTCGTTCACCCAAGTCGAGAACACCCCGCCCGGCAGCTTCTTCACGGCAATGCGCCAGACGCCCTCGGTCGGGCTGGAGCAGAGAGAGTACGAGCGCCTGACCTCCTGGCCGTCGATCTGCGCCTTGAGGTTCATGTGCTGGCCGGCCTGGTAGGCGAACTCGTCGCGCAGGTCTTCCGGCACCTCGATGGTGACGACGGTGCAATCGGGGGTTTCCCGGTGGAGCGCGGCCACCTTGAGCGGATGAAAACGGGCCATGTTCGGAAAAATCAGGGGGAGCTGATGCCAGCCCCGCAGTTTGTGGATCCAAACTAGCCCGATTGCCCGTGGATCCAAGAAGAATTGAGGAAATCCGAAGGAAATTCGGTGCCCAGCGGCCCCAATGACGACATGGGGACAGACAAATAGTTGGGATCGGGACCCGGCACGGCCTCCCTCACCCGCTTCATCGCCTAACTGCCTGACTATTTGTCTGTCCCTATATACTTTGGGTGGAGGTGTGGGTTGGCTGGAAGCAACTATTTGTCTGTCCCTTTATCGGGATGCACCCACCGGTGTTCGAGCTGAGCCGGCGGTTGCAGTTGGCGGGCCAGGGGGGTAAGATGGGATGGTGAGCGTGCGTCCGGTCGATCGGGTGTTGGAATTTCTGCAAGCCCGCAGGGATTCCGGCACTTCGCATGTCTATCTCGACGACTCGGTGCGCGGCGCGCTGCGCTCGTTGCACCGACGTCTCAAGGACCGCCCGCCGGGCCACCAGAAGAATTCGGTCGGCGTGACTCCTCCTTCGGCGTCGGTGCCTGCTCCATCCCGGGAGCGCGAACCGGTCTCCGCGGAGATTCAGGAATATTTCTCGCTCTCCGAGCACAAGGTGCTCGCTGGATCCGAGACTTCCCCGCACGCTCCCGCGCCACCGCCTGCGCTTGTCACCCTCCGCACTGCTGGCGACACCAAGGCGGCGAGACTCGACGATCTTCGGCGTCAGGCGGAGTCTTGGGATCCGGCGCGCCGCTTGGGGACCTTGCGGGAAACCATGGTGTTTGCCGCCGGGAACCCCGACGCGCGGTTGATGCTCGTTGGCGAAGCACCGGGCTACGAGGAAGAGCGCAAGGGCGAGCCGTTCGTCGGCCCCGCCGGGAGAAAACTCGACGAAATCCTCAAGGCGATGGGTGTTTCACGGGAAGAGATTTACATTTCGAACCTCGTCAAATTCCGGCCGGCGACGCCGCGTCAGACCACCAACAACCGCAAGCCCGACGCCGCGGAAATGGCTGCCTGCCTGCCCTTGCTGCGCGAGGAAATCGCCATCGTGCGTCCCGAGTGCTTGGTCGCGATGGGCGGCACTGCGGCGGAAGGCCTGCTGGGCCTCAAGGGCCCGGTCGGATCGATGCGCGGCCGCTGGCATGACTTCGACGGCATTCCGGCGCGCGTGACTTACCATCCGAGCTATCTGCTGCAGAGCGGCGGCAGCATGGCCGCGAAACGCCAGCTCTGGGAGGACATGCTCGCGGTGATGGAGCGACTCAGTCTGGCGTTGAGCGCGAAACAGCGCGGGTACTTCTTGCCCAAGGAGTGATCAGGGGACGGTGACCCCGACGCGCTTCGAGTAATGGAACGAATTGCGCGCGATGAAGTCCTCGGTCTCGTTGGAATTGAACGCGCCCTTGCGGATTTGATCCATCGCGGTGTCCGAGAGCACGGTGGCCGAGACTTCGACCGCCTTGAGTCGCGAACTGCGGATTTGATCCGCGGAAACGCCGGCATCACCGGTGAACGGCGTGTCGATGCCGTTGCCGGTGAGTGAGAACGACGTCGCGGTGCCGCTGGTGCCGGTGCCCAGCGGGATGGACACCGGAGTGGTCACGGTCTTGCCGGCCGCGCTGGCGTTGACTTCGACATGGAAGGTGACGGTGAACTGGTAGATGTTCTCGCAGACGAAATTCTCCGGTTTTTCCAAATCCTGGCGATAGCTTGCGAAGGCGGTGTCGAGATCCTCTTGGGCGAGGAGTTTCTCGAAGGTTTCGTCCGGGTTGACAAGCAGGCGGTTGAGCACGAACGACTTGTAGGCCGTGCCTCCTTGGTCGATGGGATCCTTGTAATCGAGGCGGTAGGCGATGCAGGAAACATCGCCGCCCTTGTCGTCGGTGCCGCCGATCTCGCCGTCGTAGCGCTGGGTGGAGGCGGAAAAGAAGATCAACTCCGCGGCATTGCCGCTGGTGACACGCTCGCCCGGCAGCGTCTGCGGGCTGGAGGCCGAGAGCCATTCGAAGCCATTGCCGCGCCGCACAACGAGCGCCTCGAAGTCGCGCGCCATGGTCTCGACCATCAGGCGTGCCTGGCGTGCCGCACGCAATTCCGCGCGGCTGCGGTTCCAGGTGTCGACCGCCACCGAGGTGATCGAGACCAGCACCGCGACGATGATCGTGGTGATGGCCATCGCGACCATCAATTCGGCCAGCGTGAATCCGCGCGGCTGGCGGCGGGTGACGGGGAGCTTCATGATGGCGGGTTGGGTTCGGGTCATCGGCGCACCGCGAGGTTGCGGCTGAACACCGGGTTCTTGGCACGCTCGAACTGAGCGGCGAATCCGCCCGATCCCGAGAAATACCCCACGGCCTTGACCGGCAGCATGTGGAAATCGGCGGTGAAGGCGACCACCGCGTCGGCATAGTTGTCGGCCGTGCCGCCGCCGCCCGCGGAGTCGGTGATCTGACCCGGCGTGCCGGGTTTCATCTCACCGTTTTGGAGGACGAGTTGGGTGCATTTCACGAAATAGACACCGCCTTCGATGGCAGCGAGGTCTTTCAGGAATTCTGGATCGTCCTTGCGCCGCAGCATGGTGCGCACGACATAGTCCTTGCCCGGGATCTTGTTCTCGATCACGGCCAATGGCTCCGGCGTGCCGTCGGCGCGCATCGAGGTGATGTCGCCGCGGTACTGGTAAAGCATCAATGCGTCATCGGGATTTCCGGCATTGGATCCCTTGATCCATTCGATGGCTTTGGCGAATCCGTTGTCGTGTTCGTTGCGTTGCGCATCGCCACGCAGCGTCACGAGTTCCTGCTCGAGCACCGAGATCAGGCGGTCGGCCTCCTGGATGCCGATCGATTTGCGGATGCCGGCGGCAGCGGGGGTGAAGACGACGAGGAAGCCGGTGAGCAACACGGCGAGCACGCCGATGGCGATGACGGTTTCGAGCAGGGTGAATCCTGCGGCGCGGCGGGCGGAAGACGGGCGCTTCATGGGATTCAGAAGTTGTCGCCGGGTTGGATCGAGCGGATGCCGGCGGCCATTTGGTCCGGGCTGCGGAAGACGGATGTGCCGCCGTTGCGCCAGACGACGAAGCCGCCGAAGTCGCGGCGCGCCGAGGCGGTGACACGCGGCGGCTGGCTGGTGGAGGGCGCGGTCGGGTTGCGCGCGCCCGAGCCGATCACAAAGCTCGCCCCGGGCGTCTGCATCATGCCCTGCGCATTGAAGATGTAAATGTAGTAGCTGCCCCTGTAGGAGTTCTTCACACCGGTGATTCGGGACGAGGAAATTTCATCCGGGGCCTGACCCGACGTCTGGTCCTTGGTACTGAACTTCGCGCTGAAGAACGTCTGCTCTGGCAGCAGCGCGCCGCGGCTGGACAGCACCCAGTTGGGTGT
>VHCM01000039.1 GCA_016871685.1 Verrucomicrobiota bacterium | reverse complement strand
CGGCGCGGGATTGCTCGACACACCGGCCACGGATGGATTGCGCATCACCATGATCGCGGCCGGCCTGCTCTCACTCGCCGCGGCGCTGTTTGTCGCGCGCGCTTTTCCCGCCGACCTGGTCCGGCTGCTCTGCATCTCGATCACACGCCTTCTTTACCGCGTCCGCATGGTTCGTCCGGAGCGCATTCCCGCCGATGGAGGCGCGATGTTGCTGCCGAATCACGTGACCTATGCCGACGCGTTCTTTCTCGCCACCGCCGTGAGCCGGCCGTTGCGCTTTGTGATGGACGAATCGTTCAACACGATTCCCGCGATCCGTTTCGCCAGCCGAGTCTTCGAGACCATCACCATCCGTCGCCAGCAACCGATCGAGGCGATCCGCGGCGTGATCGACGCCATGCGCCACGGCACGCTGATCTGCTTGTTTCCCGAAGGCCAGCTCACCCGCACCGGCGGACTCTGCAAGCTGCAGCGCGGCTTCGAACTGATCTCACGCAAGGTCGGCGAACCCCTCGTCCCGGTCTGGTGCGATGGCGGATGGGGATCGGTCTTCTCCTATGAGCGCGGACGCTTCTTCGGCAAATCCCCTCGTCGCGAAACGGGCACGCTCTACATCGCCATCGGCGAGGAAATCGATCCGCGGCAGGCGACGTCCGCAAGGATCCGCAACGGAATGCGACATGCCGCCGCCGATGCGATCACGGCCCGGTTCTCGCAAAAGCAATGGACCCGCAGGATCCCGCGACGCACGGATCCGCGGATCGCGCGATGGTTTTCCAATCTCGACGGCGAATCCCGCCGACAATGCTGGGCCAACGGCCATCAGATCGGAATGTTCGACGCACTGCCATGGCATCAACCGTTCCACGCGCTCAAGAATGATCCGGTGATTGACGAACTGCCCGGACTCTTCGGTGCGTTCGCCGACCTCTTTTCGGCGCGTCCGGTGCTGCATGACGCATTCGACGGATCACGCGGCGGCAACTGGGTCGGCGGCGATGTGCTCCGCCAGGTGCTGCGGCACAGCGACATCCGCGGTACGATCCACTTTCATGATTTCAGCGCTCATGCCGACGAACTGTTCGAGCAGACGAACGTGCTTCACCTGCCAGGACTCGCGGTCGGCCGACGCGTCATCTCGATGTCCATGGCCGACCCGCCACCACCGGATGACCCGGTGGATCCACAGCACGGCCGTCAGCCAGGCTCCCGCGGAAGACTGCTGCCCGGTTGGTTCATCGTTGACGATGCCGATGGACGCCGATGGATCGGCGGCCCGGGAACAACGGATCCAGGATTGCCAATGCCCGCCGGATCGACGATCGATGACGAGGATTTCCTGTTCGCGAGCACCGCACCAACCGACGATCCTCGATCCGCATGAAACCAGACGCATCCTCACATCCGGATGGGATGATGGATTCCCAGCCGGTGATTGCCGCGCTTCCGGGCTTGTGCGGCATCACGCCCGACGCACTCCGCCGCTGGCTCGCCGAAGCGGGCGAACCGGCATTCCGGTGCGCGCAAATCCTCGACTGGGTCTGGAGGAAAAAAGCGGATTCGTTCGATGCGATGACCAACCTTTCGGCACCGTTGCGTCTCAAACTCGCGAGCGCGTTCCGCGCCCACCCGCTCGAGCACCGTGAGACGCGGGGCTCGGCGGACACGACGCGCAAGTTCCTCTTTCGTCTGCATGACGGCCGCTACGTCGAGAGCGTGTTGATCCCCGCCAACCCGGCGCTCTACGGCGGACGCTCGGACCGCCGCACGCTCTGCGTTTCGTCACAAGTCGGTTGCGCCTACGGCTGTCGCTTTTGCGCGTCGGGACTCGCCGGGTTCACCCGAAACCTCGACGCGGCGGAGATCGCCGGACAAGTCCTCGCCGCCGAGCGCCTGAGCGGCGAACGCGTGGACAACCTCGTGTTCATGGGCATGGGCGAACCGCTCGCCAATCTTCGTCACCTCCTCGATGCAGTCGCCCTGCTCACCGGAACCGAAACACTCAACCTCGGCGCGCGCCATCTCACCATCTCCACCTCGGGACTCGTGCCGCAGATCCGTGAACTGGCCGACCATCCGCAGCAGTTCGGATTGGCCATCTCGCTCCACGGTGCCAGCGACGACGTGCGCGAAGCGATCATGCCGGTGAACCGGAAATGGCCGCTGGCGGACCTGTTGGCGGCGCTCGACTACTGGAACTCGCGCGGCAGGCGCAAGCTCACGCTCGAATACATCCTGATCGATGACGTGAACGACAGCGACGCGCAGGCGCGGTTGCTCGCGCGCCATGCGCGGCGACTGCACGCCAAGGTCAACCTGATCCCCTACAACACCGTCGACGGATTGGATTGGCGGCGACCCGACGAATCCCGCTGTCGCAAGTTCCGCGACATCCTCGTGCAGGCCGGTGTGCGGGCGACACTCCGTTTGGAGAAAGGCCACGACATCGACGCCGCCTGCGGCCAGTTGCGGCTCAAGCAGGAAACCGGCGAAGGACTCGTGCGGCCCGCCGCGATGCGCGGGTCGTGAGGCTCAGCCATCCAACCCGAGAAACCGGCCCATCAAACGCAACCCCGCGGCCTGGCTTTTCTCCGGATGGAATTGACAGGCGAGCAATGGGTCCCGCCCGATCGCCGAAGCGAACCACTGGCCGCCATAGCAGGTCCGCGCCGCCACCAAGGCGTCGTCTTCAGGCACCGGGAAATACGAGTGGACGAAGTAAAAATACGGTTCGCCGCCCAATCCGCGCCAGCATCCCGACTCGCGCCGACACGGAATCGCGGAGTTCCAACCCATGTGCGGAATCTTCAATCCGGGCTGGTCGGCAAAGCGCCTCACCTCGCCACGGATCGCTCCAAGCCCGGCGACACCCGGCGATTCCTCGCTTGAATCAAACAAGATCTGATAGCCCAGGCAGATCCCGAGATACGGCTTGCGGTCGGCAAGCCAGCCACGCAACGGATCGACCAATCCGCGCTGCGCCAGCTGTCGCATGCAGTCGCCGAACGAGCCGACGCCGGGCAAGACGACGTGGGTCGCCTGCTTGAGCGCGTCCGGCCCGTCGGCCAGCACCGGATCGACACCGAGTTCGCGCAGCGCGTTGGCGACGCTGCGGAGATTGCCGGCGCCGTAATCGATGAGTGCGATCCTCACAGCGCGTCCTTGGTGCTGGGGATTCCCTCCACGCGCGGATCCAGCGTGCAGGCTTGGCGCAGCGCCCGTGCCAACCCCTTGAACACCGCTTCGGCGATGTGATGGCCGTCGCGGCCGTAGAGAAGCTCGACGTGGAGGTTCGCACGCAGGTTCGAGGCCACCGCACGACAGAACTCCTCGACCAACGTAAACGGCAGGTTCGGAGCGGATGGCGTGCCCGCCGGCGCGCGGAATTCGAGGTGCGGACGATTGCTCAAATCCACCACCACACGCACCAGCGTTTCATCCATCGGCAGATAAGCGCATCCGTAGCGATGAATCCCTTCCTTGGTCCCCAGCGCCTCGCGCATCGCGTCACCAATGACGATGCCAGTGTCCTCCACCGTGTGGTGGCAGTCCACTTCGGTGTCCCCTATCACCACCAGCTTCAAATCGAACAACCCGTGTTTCGAAAACAACGTGAGCATGTGATCGAAGAACGGCACCCCGGTGTCGATCGACGACACCCCCGAACCGTCGAGATCGAGGCTCAGGTCAATCGAGGTTTCCGCCGTCTTGCGGCTGCGGCTGGCCGTGCGCGTGCTCATTCCGGTGATCAAATCGGGTGGATCGACGTCCGCGAAGCAAAATCAAGCGATGGCACGGCGTCAAGACCCGTTCAGCCGCCCGGCGGGAGGGCGACCGCCTTGACCAACTCTTCGGGTGTGGCGACCAGCGTGGATTTCCCATCGGGCAACAGGACCATCACCGTGCCTGCGGGCAGCGAGTCGCCGCTGTTGGCCGGTCGGCGCTGCACCATCCGCAACGGCAAACGCGCCACCGCTTCCCTGAGACCACCCGGTGCATCGGCCGACCAGATGACGCTCACCCGGAAATGCCGAACCAAGGTGGCGAGCAGTAGATCCGTATGCAGAATCGGCCTCTCCAACGCATAGACCGGCAACGGCGTCGCAAGATCGCTGAAGGACGACACCAGCAGACGACCGATCTCGGCCAACCGGCTCTCGGCAAACGACACGAGACCCGCGGTCGAGTCGTCGAACAACATCACGAGGTCGGTCACCGGCAGGTCCATCAGCGCCGCGGAATCCGGATACTCCTTGAGAAACCCGTCGCCAGTGAAGAGTTCGGCAGTGATCGTCGCCATGTCCTCGGCCTTGAGTCGCCACAACTCCTCGCCGGTCACCGCCGCGACATCGAGCGCCGATTGGATCGCCAGCGCGTGAATGAAGGCACGCGCGGCGACCAGTGTGTCCGGCCCCTCGCCGGCCAGCACCTGGATCCGCCGCAGATCGGCTGCGAACGTGTCGATGCAGCGCTGCATCAGCCCGGCGGCCTTTTGTTTCCATTGGTCGTCACCGGTCGCGGTGTAGGCCGCGGCGTAGGCGGACACCATGCGCAGCGATGCACCCGCATGCGGCGTTTCATCGCGCAACTGGCTGCCGAACCGGCGATCGCGCGCTTCGAGCAAATTCGACCGGCACGACCGCAGGGCCTGCCTGCATGCTTCGAGAGTCTGTCCTCGTCCGCGGGCGAGTTCCGCCAGCGGCAGCGGCAAGGCCATGCTGTTGACGCGGAAATAGCGACGCGCCGGATCAACCTCTGGCGGAATGTTGCCAAGGTCCTTCATCTCGGCGACGCGGATCCACCATTCCGCCTCCTCCGCAGGCAGCAGCTCGCGGATTTGCTCGACATTCCACATCCACGCCTCGGTGGAAACCTCGGGATTCGAGCCGATGGCAAACAGTCCGCAGGACGTCAGATAAGCAGTCTCCGCGAACCCGATCACGTCGAGCGCCCGCTCGAGCGACAGCGGATCTCCGGTCGCCCGGTAAGCCTCGAGCAGGGCCACTACCACACGGGCCTGCATCCCGCAGTCACGGCCATAGGTCGGCAAACGCCAGGAGCCGCCGACGCGTGAGGTGAACACCCCGCCGTCGAGCGGATCGAACATCGCGCTGGTCGTCACATCCCGCAGCAGTTGGCGTGTGGTTTCCAGGCACCTGGCCCTCAAAACCTCCGGCAGCCCGGGACGCTGCGAGGCAACCGCCAGCAATTCAAGCGCGCCAGCGGGAAACAATCCGCCCGCCTCGTCGAGTCGACGCGTGAACGGATCATACAGCGAGGTCAGCCGACGAAGCGCATCCAGCGAATCGGCATCCGGCTTCGAACTCATGATCTTGCCGGCCTTGCGCCGACGCATCCGCTCGCGCCGAACTTCGTTGTCGCGTCGGCTGTTCTCTACGACGTACTCCGGGTTTTCCGTCCAGATCTGCGAGACCATGGTGTGATACTGCCTGACGTCGTTGAGCATCTTCAGCGGATCACCAAGCGGCACGGGAATCCATGCCACCGGATTGCCTTCATGCGTCATCCACAACAACATCGGCAGTTGCAACGGCTGGCGGATCTCGGTGCAAAGATCCGCGGTGAGCAGGCCGATCTCGCGCGACGCATCGGCATCGACCAGCACCGGCACATAGTGCTCGTGGATGAAATCCCGGGTCGCGGTGTCATTGGCCAGAATGTCGAGCACTTGGCGGAACTGCGGCTGCTGGGGCATCACCACCACCGCCAGCGAAAGCCGCTTCGCCTCCTTTGCCATTTCGAATGTCCGCGCCTCCCATGGCTGCCAGCGGATCGGCGATTCCGCCTGGCTGTTGTAAACCAGACCCGGAAGGTCCCCCACGCGGTTCGACATCAATTCCCTGCGAAGCGTCGGCACCTCGATCACCGGCATTTCCGCAGAGCGGGTGCGCTTGCGACAGGCGGTGCCGGGCAACAGGAGCAACGCCGCCATGGCAGGCGACAACAGGCGGATCATGCGGAGTCGGGTCATGCGCGGAGGGTGCGTTGCGGTCGGCGGAATCCGTTGAACTCCCCCATGCGCCGGGATTCTGAAGAAAAGACTTCCGGTGTGGCAAGTCGAAGCTATCGTCCCGCGACGATTTCAAGCGCCCGTGACCAGCATCGCCATCGCCAGTCAGAAAGGAGGAGTCGGCAAGACGACCTTGGCCATCAACCTGGCCCACGCATTCGCGCGCTCCGGCGTGCGCACCTTGCTCGTCGATGCCGACCCGCAAGGGTCCGTCGGACTTTCCCTGACGCGCCAATCGCGCGATCTCACCGGGTTTTACGATTTCCTCGACGACCCGCGGCACCACATCGACGACTTGGTCGTCGCCACCCGCATGGATACGTTCTCGCTGGTTGCCAGCGGACGAGGCGGTGATTACGAATCCGGCGGCGGCGGCACCGGCGCACGGGTGTTCCGCGTCCGGTCGTTCCTCCATGCGGCGGCAACCAAGGGATTCGACCTCTGCATCGTCGACACCGCGGCCGGCCTCTTCGGCATCACGGCTGACGCGGTGACCGCCTGCGACGCGGTGATCGTGCCACAACAGGCCGAGCCGCTCGGGATCCGATCGATTCCGAAATTCATCGACGGCCTCGAGCGCCTGCGCGTGATGAATCCGCGCCTGCGGGTGCTCGGTGTGTGCCTCACCATGGTGCAGACGGACGTGGTGGAAAGCACCGCCGCGGCCGCCGCCCTGCGCGGTCTGCTGCCCGACGAGTTGGTCTTCCGCACGGAGATCGCCCGCGACGGCCGCTTCATCACCGCCAGTGCGCGCGGACTGCCCGTTGCCGCGCTACCCGAGACCAACGCCATCCGCGACGGCTTCGACCGGCTGCGTTCCGAAATTCAGGCGAAACTTCCGGGCGCCCATCCCGGGTCTCCAGTTTCGGCATGAAGCCGGATCAAGGTTCCGCGCCGCCAGCCGCCGTTGGAGGACGCTGGTTCCTCGTATCGCTCGGCATCAGCGTCGCCCTCATCGGCGCGGTCTTCGTTTGGCTGATGTGGCGAAGCTTCGATCGCGCCAAGGAGATGCGCGCTTGGCCGCAAGTGGAATGCATCATCCTCGATTCGCGCATCGAGTCGCGCAGACACGATCCGCAATCGCCGACGGAATACCGCCACGTGCTGGCATTCGGATACGAATTCAACGGCCGCCTCCACAGCTCCGACCGCATCACCGCACGGGGTTCCTCGTGGTCTTCGAAGCGCGGACTCGTGGCCGCGTCCGCCTCACGCCATCCCACGGGTCAGAGAACCCGCTGCCATGTCAATCCGGATGACCCGTCGTTCGCCGTGCTTCGGCCGGACTCGTTTGGCCCCGCTTACTCGCTCTGGTTCCCCTGTCTGTTCGTGATCGGCGGTCTCGGCATCGCGCTGCGTGCTCTACGCCCGCAGCGAAATGGCTGATGCGTCGTCGGAGCCGGACAACCCGCACGGGCGGCCCACCCGCCGGCCGCTGCATGACAAGGAAAAGGTTTTGATTGATCCCGCGCGATTCCGTGGGTAATGATCGCCTCTAGTCAGATTGTCTGGCCCTGCCGGTGGGCGGCAGGGCGCCATCCTGTTCCCTACTGCATCGCGATGAATCCAGATCGAGCCACCCTCAATTTCCTCAACAGCTTCCCTGAAGAAGCCCGCAAGCGCGGCGAGATGCTTCAGAAGGACGGCGCCGTGAACCAGATCTTCGGCAACCACCTGTTCATCCAAGGACGCGTCGAAGACGAAACCGGCACCCACAGGACCAGCCTGCGCCTGCAGGGCAACCGCTGGTTCGGATCGTGCACGGCGGAGGATGAAATCATCGCCGGCGCCTGCCAGTACGCCACGATGATGGAGCGGATGCACCGCGGCGAGGACCTGCCGGAGTCCCCCAACGAATTCGACGACACTCCGATTCTCGACATCATCGAGGAGAAACTCGGCCGCGAACTCGACGACAAGGAGGCGGACTTCGTCAACAAGATCGAGAAACGCTATCGGCGCTACGTGATCGAAGGCGAACTGCACGACCACGACATGGTCCGCATCAGCCCGCGCTGGGAAATCACCACTTATGAGCCGCTCGAACTCTGGCCGCTGCCACCGGGCGACATTCTCGAGTTCTGGAACTACCTCGCCTACGCGTTCTACAAGCGCAAGCTGCCTTATCCCGAATTCATGGGCGTGATCACCGATCTCGCCCACGTCCAGAAAAAGATGGCCGATTGGGAACAGGAACGCGAAATCGCTGCTTGGCATGAACGCATCGAGAAGGTCAACGAACGTCCGCCCCAGGAGGAACCGCTCGCGGTTTCCTTCCGACTCGTCGCCACCATCAACGAGGCCCGCCTCGAAGTGAGGGAACGCAAAGCCGCAACCTGGATCCAGCTCCGCGAAAAGAACGAGATCGACAGATACCTCGCGCTGCACCTTGAGGGCGCGCTGCTCATGGACGCCCCGTCGCAGACGCTGTGGGAACACTTCCTCTCGTTCCACCGCGAACACGGCGACACCACGCTGGACTTCGACCAGGAGGAATCCTGCCGGTTCATGAACCGCGTCTTCCGCCAGCCCGCGCTGCGCGGATACATCGTCAACCTCGACGAACGCGAGTTCAAGGTCGTCGAGGACGCGCTGCGCTGGGTCTGCCAAGACGATCCGTACGATGCGTCGAGCTTCGCCCTGCAGTTGGTCACCGCCGGCGGCGAGAATGTCTCGCACTCGGTGCGCCTGTTGCCGGGACGCAAGGAACTCTACCAGTCCGACGAAACCGTGTTCCCCGGCCCACCACGCTGGCTCGAGGAAACCGAGGTCATGCCGCGCTACCTGATCCCGAAACGGGTGATCGACTCGCTCGAGGGCGTCGAATTCCTGCGCAAGATCGGCGCGTCACTTCCGGAGTCGCTGGTCAAGCGCGTGGTCGACCTCGAACTGAAACCGAAGTTCGAGATGAAACTCGTCGCAGGCCTCACCGCGGCGGAAACGGAGCACCTCGTCATCGACGTCACCGCTGTCGAGGTCAAAGGACGCCGCACCGAACGCCTCGCCAAGGACGGCTGGGAACTCGCCGAACAACAGCCGGTCAAGGGCAAGCAACTGCTGCGCTTCGCCCGTGAGGCGCTCCACCCGGTGCCCGGCGTCCTCGATGAGATGGGTCTCGCCTACGACGAGAAGCTGTTCTCATTCAAATCCCGCATCACCAAGCAGTTCCCGGAGAAATTCGCCGACTGGATCCGCTCGATGCCGGAAGACATCGAACTCGACATCGACCTGCGTCTCAAGTCGATCCTCGCCGACCCGGTCACCGCGGCAGTGCGCTTCGAAGTCGTCGGCCAGGATATCGACTGGTTCGACCTGCGCATCGTCATCGATGTCCAGGGCGTGAACCTCAGCAAAGCGCAGATCCGCCAACTCGTCGCCGCGCGCGGCGGCTACGTCCGCATGGAAGACGGCTCATGGATGCGTCTCGAGATCAAGCTGGACGCCGACCAACGCGAGGCGGTCACCCGCCTCGGGCTCGATCCGTTCGACCTTTCCGGCGAGACCCACCGGATGCACGCGCTGCAACTCGCCGATCCCAAGGCGGCTGAAGTCTTCGACCCGAAGGCGTGGGAGCGCATCAAAAACCGCGCCGGGGACATCCAACTCGACGTCGATGCCCAGGTGCCGACCACTCTCAATGCCACGCTGCGCCCTTACCAGATCGAAGGATTCAAGTTCCTCACCTACCTCGCGGCGAACAACTTCGGCGGCATCCTCGCCGATGACATGGGCCTCGGCAAAACCATTCAGTCCCTCACCTACCTGCTCTGGCTGTTCGAACAACAAAAGAGCAAAAACGGCCCGAAGAAACCGGCCCTGGTGGTGTGTCCGAAGTCGGTGCTCGACGTGTGGGCGAGCGAAGCCGGGAAGTTCGCGCCCGATCTGGTCGTACACATCCTCAAGAACCGCGACGAGATCGACATCGACCGCATCCAGAACCACATCGACATCCTGGTGATGAACTACGCGCAGCTGCGCGTGTGCGGCGAAGACCTCGTCGGCATCAAGTGGCTCACCGTGATCCTCGACGAGGGCCAGCAGATCAAGAATCCGGATTCGAAGGCGGCCAAGTGCGCGCGCGAGCTGGAATCACAGAACCGCCTGGTGCTCACCGGCACGCCGATCGAAAACCGGCTGCTCGACATGTGGTCGCTCATGGCCTTCGCGATGCCGGGTGTGCTCGGCACGCGCGCGTACTTCAAGAAGCGCTTCGACAAACGCAAGGACCCGCTCAGCCAGAGCCGGCTCGCGTCCCGCCTGCGTCCGTTCCTCTTGCGCCGCACCAAACTTCAGGTCGCCCAAGACCTGCCGCCGCGGACCGAAGAGGAGGTCTATTCGAAAATGGAGGGCGTGCAGCTCGACCTGTACAAAGCCGAGCTCAAGCGCATCCAGAAAGCCCTTCTCGGACTGGATTCCGACGAGGCGGTCAAGAAGAACTCGTTCGCGATTCTCCAAGGCCTCATGCGCCTGCGCCAGATCTGCTGCCACCCGGGCCTCATCGATCCGAAATACCTCAAGGAGGAATCGGCCAAGATGGAGTCGTTGTTCTACCTCCTCGACCAGCTGCATGAGGAAGGCCACAAGGTGCTCGTCTTCTCGCAATTCGTCTCGATGCTCGACCTGATCAAGGCGCGGCTCGAACTCGAGGGACGGCCGTACAACTACCTCACCGGCCAGACCAAGGACCGCAAGGGCGAGATCGAGCGCTTCCAAACCACCAAGGATCCCTCCGTCTTCATGCTCTCGCTCAAGGCGGGCGGTTCCGGCCTCAACCTCACGTCCGCGTCCTACGTGATCCTGTACGATCCGTGGTGGAACCCGGCCGTCGAGAACCAGGCGATCGACCGGACCCACCGGATCGGCCAGAAGAACAAGGTGATCGCCTACCGCCTGCTCACCCGCGACACGGTCGAGGAGAAAATCCGCATCCTGCAACACCAGAAAACGCAGTTGGTCACCAACGTGCTCGGCGACGAAGGGTTCGCCTCGAACCTCGGACTCGACGACCTGCAGTTCATCCTCACCCACAGCATCGACGAGGAGGAGCCCGAGCTGGTCGGCAAGGCGTGAACGCCGACAACCCACCGGCAGCGTGAAGATCCGCCACGGCCAACTCGCCTACTGCACCAACATCCACCCCGCCAACACTTGGGCGGAGACGATGGGCGTGCTCGAGACGAAGGTGCTCGCGGTGCGCGACCAACTCGGACGCGAGCCGCACGACCCGCCGTTCGCCATCGGCCTTCGTCTCGGCGGCCGCGCCGCAACAGAACTGCTGCAGGCCGACCACCTCGCGTGCTTCGGCGACTGGCTCGCGCGGACCAACACCTGCGTGTTCACGATCAATGGATTCCCGCACGGCGATTTCCACGGCGCACGTGTCAAGGAACAGGCGTTCCTGCCGGACTGGAGCAATCCCACGCGCGTCGGCTACACCCGCGACCTCTTCCGCATTCTCGCAGCACTGCTGCCCGTCGGCGGCGAAGGATCGGTCTCGACCCTGCCCGGGGCGCACAAGTCGTTCCAGGCCGACGAATCGATCGTCCGCAGGCATCTTACGGACATGGCGCAATGGATCGAGGACCTCTCGCAACACCACGGCCTCGATCTGCACCTCGGGCTTGAGCCGGAGCCATTCGGCATGATCGAGAACACCGCGGAGTGTCTCGAATTCTTCGAACGCCTCGCCGACGATTCGCCGGATGCCGACGTCCTGCTCCGACGCATCGGCATCAACTACGACGCCTGCCACTTCGCGATCCAGCACGAGTCGGCGGACGAAGCGCTCGACGCGCTCGCCACGTCAGGCATCCGCATCTCGAAGATCCATTTGTCCAACGCGATCCGCATCGACCCGCGCGACCCGGACGCCATCGCCGCCCTGCGCGCGTTCGACGAGCCGGTTTATTTCCACCAGGTCGTCGCGCGTCGAGCGGATGGTTCGCTGCAACGCTTCGCCGACCTGTCGGAATTCCTGCAATCCGGAATCACCGCGGATTTCGACGACGCGCGGGTGCATTTCCACATCCCGCTCGGCGCGATGCCCGAGGCCCCGCTGCAATCCACCATCGATCACACCGCGGACGTGCTGCGCTGGACCGCACGCCACCCGGAGGCCTGCCGCCACTACGAAATCGAGACCTACACGTGGTCGGTGCTGCCCGATGCTCTGCGCCAACCGCTCGTCCAACAGATCGCCGGTGAATACCGCTGGGTGCTCGCACAGTGCTCGGAATGATCAAACGCTCCGCACCAAAACACTTGGCAAACACCGCCATCCGCGCGAAATAGTCCGCATGTCCCTCGCCAGCAAGCTCACACCGGACCAGATCGACGCACTCAAGTCACTCGCGGCCGGCGGAGGATCCATGGCCGACCTCCAGGGCCACATCAAGGAGCACTTCGGCATTTCCGTCACTTACATGGAAACCCGCCTGCTCGTGCTCGATCTCGGGATCGAACTGGTCGCGGATGCCAAGCCCACCACCGCCGCGGAATCCACAGTGATTCCCGAAACACCCGCGGCACCCGCACCCACCGGTGCCGTCAGCGTCACCATGGACTCGATCTCGCTGCCGGGCGCGCTTGTCAGCGGCAAGGTCATCTTCAGCGACGGCCAAACGGGCATCTGGATGCTCGACCAGACCGGCCGCCTCGGACTCGACCCGGATTCGCCTGGCTACCGACCAAATCCGCATGACATGACGGAATTCCAAGCGCAGCTTCGCAACCTGATGCGCAGCTCGGGATTCTGAATCCGCGGCCCCCTCTCCCGGGCATCGTCCCATGGATTACCCGTCGCTCATCGACCGCCGCCGCCGACGCTTCGCCGAGCTCGAGGACGCCATCGCCGATCCCGCGTTGTTCTCGGATCCGAAGCAGGCCACCGCGTTGCTGCGCGAACACCGCAGGATCCGCGAAACACTGGAACTCTGGGAACGCATCGGGGCGGACCAACGCCAGCTCGATGACAACCAACAGTTGGTGAAATCCGGCGATCCGGAACTCGCGGCGATGGCACTCGAGGAAATTCCGATCCTCGAAGCGCGCATTGCCGCGCAAACCTCACAGCTTCAATATGCGCTGCTGCCGGCCGATCCCTCGGAGGAGCGCAACGTGCTCATCGAGATCCGTGCCGGCGCGGGCGGCGACGAGGCGTCGCTGTTCGCAGCGGAACTCATGCGCGCCTACCAACGCTACGCCGACCTCCGCGGCTGGCAGTGCGAACACCTCGAAAGCAGTCCGTCGGAAGTCGGCGGATTCAAGGAAGTGATCCTGCGCGTCACCGGCGACGAGGTGTTCCGCCACTTGAAGTACGAATCCGGCGTGCACCGGGTGCAGCGCGTGCCGCAAACCGAAACCCAGGGACGCATCCACACCTCCACGGTCACCGTCGCCGTGCTGCCCGAGGCCGACGAAATCGACATCGATCTCCGCCCCGAGGATCTGCGCATCGAGGTGTGCCGCGCGGGCGGAGCGGGCGGACAACACGTGAACCGCACCGAGTCGGCCGTCCAGGTGTTCCACCTGCCCACCGGCATCATGGTGCGCTGCGAGGAAGGCCGGTCGCAAATCAAGAACCGGGAGACCGCGCTCGGCATCCTCCGCTCGAAACTCTACGAGCGCTCGCTGCGCGAACAACAGGAAGCCTCGTCATCGCGCCGCCGCGCGCTCATCGGATCCGGCGACCGATCGGAAAAAATCCGCACCTACAATTTTCCGCAATCGCGCGTCACCGAGCACCGCATCGGCCTCACCACCCACGACCTTGCCGGCGTGATGGACGGCGGGTTCACCCTGCTGACCACCGCGCTCCAACAGGCGGAGATGGCCGAACGCCTTGCCGAGGCATCGGCATGACCCGGCCGTCCGGCTTGCGGCGCTCCGCCGACACTGCTAGGAGTCTCCCGTCATGCACCTCATCCCGCGTCTTGCCCTCGCCGCCGCCTGCTGGATCGCCTGCGGCTCCGCATCGACCGGGGAACCCGCCGCGACCACCACCCGCATCCCGGTGTACTCGCTCGACGGACCGCTCACCGAATCGGGAGTCGTCGAAAGCAGCCTCGTCGACGGTCCGCCCGACGACCAACGCCCGGTCACCCACTTCGATTTGATCCGCAGCCTCAGCCGCGCGGCCAAGGACGCGGAGGTGAAGGGGGTCGCGGTTCACGCCGACAACGCGGAAATGAATTTCGCGCAACTGCAGGAAATCCGCCGACGCCTGCTCGACATCCGCAAGGCAGGGAAGGACGTCTGGTTCTACACCGAGAACCTCACCAACGCCACCGCTCTCATCGGCAGCACCGCCAACCACTTCGCGCTGCTTCCCGCGGCGGAAATCGACTTTCACGGCATCCACGCCGAATCGATGTACTTCAAGGAGTTGCTCGACAAGGCCGGCGTCCGCGCGGAGGTCATCCACATCGGCGACTACAAGAGCTTCGGCGAGGAATTCTGGCGCACCGGACCCAGCGATGAAGCGCGTCAACAGGAAGAGGCGCTCGTCGGATCCGTCTTCGACCAAATCGTGGCCGATGTCACGTCGGCGCGCAACCTGCCCGTGGAGCATGTCCTCGCGGTCATCAACGACGGCACGACTGATGCCGCCGGCATCGTTGCTGCAGGGCTTGCCGACCGCCTCATGCACCGCACGGATTTCGTCAAACAACTCCGCGAGACCTACGGCGAAGAGGCGGACTTCGACAACGCCTACCAAATGCCGGAAAGCGATGGCCCGTCGTTGGGCAACCTGCTCGGCTTGCTCAAGCTCGGATCCGGAAACGACACGAACACCGGACACCGCCGCGACTTCGTCGCCGTCGTCGCGATGGAGGGCGACATCACCGACGAATCGGTCGGCACGGTTCGCTCGCAGATCCTCGCGCTGCTCAAGGAGCCGAAGGCCAAGGCGCTGGTGCTGCGCATCGATTCGCCCGGCGGCTCGGCTCTCGCCAGCGAAGTGCTGTGGGAGGCAACCGACGAGTGGAAGACGTCCGGCAAACCGCTCGTCGCATCGATGGGCGGCACCGCGGCCAGCGGCGGCTACTACATCGCCTGCGGTGCCAACCGGATTTTTGCCGAACCCGGCACCATCACCGGATCGATCGGCGTGGTCGGCATGAAATTCGTTTTCGATGCAGCGCTGGCCAAGCTCGGCATCCACACGCACTCGGTGAGCCGCGGCCGCCTCGCCGGTTGGTCGAGCCCAACCCGCGGCTACACTCCGGAGGAACGCGAAATCGTACGTGAATCGATGCGAAAGACCTACGCGATGTTCAAACAACGCGTCAGCGACGGGCGTGGCAAATCACTCCGGCAGGATCTCGAGGCACTCGCCGGCGGCAGGGTCTACACCGGTGCCCAGGCACTGCAATTCGGCCTCGTCGATGAAATCGGCGGACTCCGCGAATCCGTCCACCATGCCTCGACGCTGGCCGGCTTGGACAAACCCGACATCAAGCTGCTGCCGCAACCGCAGAGCCCGCTCGAGCGGTTTCTCGATCCGACGAGCCTGCCCGACGACGGTGAAATCATCCGCACCAAGGCAACCGACGGATTCGCCCGCGGCCTGCTCGCCACGTTGCGTGGCAATCCGATGGCCGGGCTGCTCCCCGGCCGCGCATGGGCCGCGGTCGGCCGCGTCCTGCACCGGATCCAAGCGTTCCAACAATCGCGCGTGCTCCTGCTCGGGCCGGACATCGATTTGCGGTGAGCGGAACTCCCCGCGCGCGGCCGTCATCGAATCCGGCTTGCGCGCCGACCCATGCCTTGCCAAGCATCCCGCCCGTGGCGCGCGATCTCCTCACCGATCCGGCATGGCGCGAAGCGGACCTCGGCGATCCGCTGCCGGACTCGCTCCATGCCTGCTCGATGGCCTTGCCGACATGGGACGCCGTCACCGGATACGAGGAACAACGCGACAAGGTGATGCGCCGACTGCGGGCGGGCTATCCCCGGTTTTTCCTCCAACAACCGGTCGCCCGCCTCCTCGAAGCGGCGAAATCCGAAGTCGCCGCCGATGGAGAAGACGTTCTTCTGTTTCCCACCAAGGCCTCGGTGCAACGAGCGCACCGCTGGGTGGAGTCGCGGACCCAATCCGCCGTGCGCATCACCAGCTATCACGGACTCCAGGCACTCGTCGTCCCCGAGGCCGCCATGCCCGAAGCACGAAACTACTGGCGCTTCTGTGGGGAAATCGTCAGCAGCCGCCGGGCCGCCGACCTCCTTGACGACACGCTGCGCGACGACTCGCTCTCCGCGGAAGTCGCGCAAGCGCTCTGCCGCATCACCGGGGCCGACGCCGGCCACACCTTCGTCTTCGCCAGCGGCATGGCCGCTGTCTCGGCCGTGCTGCGCGCGCTGCCCGGCATCCACAAGGGACTCAAGACGCTGCAGATCGAGTTTCCCTACGTCGATTGCCTCAAGATCCAAGAACACTTCGGCAATGGTGTGGTCTACCTCAACGAAGCCGACGGCGAATCGTTCGACGAGGCACTGATGCGCATTCGCATGGGCGAGTTCGCGGGCGTCTTCACCGAGGCTCCGGGCAACCCGCTGCTGCGCACCGCAGACCTCGCACGCATCGCCGACGCCTGCCGCGATGGTGGTACGCCGCTCGTCATCGACGACTCGGCCTGCGGCCCTGCCAACGTCGATGCCCTTCGCTTCGCTGATATCGTCACCGGCAGCCTCACCAAGTGGATCTCGGGCGCAGGAGACGTCATCGCCGGTGCCGCCACGCTGCGCGCCGACTCATCGTTTGCCGAAACCATGCACGCGGCCCTCGCGGAATGCGCCACACACGGTGCCCCGCTCTATGCCGCGGATGCACAAGTCCTGCTTTCCAACATGGCGGGCTATCCATTCCGCAACGACCGCATCAATGCCAACGCGCTCGCCCTCACCGCTTGGCTCGCCGATCACCCGGCGGTCGCGCGCGTCTGGCACCCGTCGATCACCACCACCGACCACTACCACGCCGTGCGGCGCGACGGCGGCGGCCACGGCGGACTGCTCTCCTTCGTCCTCAAGCAGCCAAAGAAAACCGCCAGGGTTTATGATGCCCTGCCACTGTGCAAAGGCCCCGGCTTCGGCACGCCGTTCACACTCGTCTGCCCCTACACCCGCCTCGCGCATTATCACGAACTCGACTGGGCCGAGGCCTGCGGTGTATCCCCCCACCTCCTGCGGGTCTCCTGCGGGCTCGAACCCGCCGAGGTCCTGATCGCCGCCTTCGAAACCGCGTTGCAACACGCCTGAGGCCGCGCCGACCCAAAAATCATTTGCCATGCCCGCCCGGCATCCGCATCCTCACGCACTCGCACCCGGACAGGTGTCAGAGTGGTCGAATGAGCACGCTTGGAAAGCGTGTGTGCTGGAAACAGTACCGTGGGTTCGAATCCCACCCTGTCCGCCATGGGTGGGATGAGAACCCACGGAGTGGGTTTGAAAACAGGAAGCCGCTCGTAGCGGCGGCATCCGGATGCGAGCAACGCGAGCCAAGCTGGTTTGGACGAAGTGGAACGGAGTCAATCCCACCCTGTCCGCCAGCAGGCGGGATTTATTCCCTAAGAGACTCAAAATCAAGCATTTGCAGCGTACTGGAGGGGTCCGCGACAGAAATTCCACACAGAATTTCACACAAGTTGACTCGCAAACCGGGCTCGATGAC
>VHCM01000038.1 GCA_016871685.1 Verrucomicrobiota bacterium | reverse complement strand
TTCCTGATGCGCTACATCCAGCGGCCGGACGGCGATTACTGGCGCGAGCCGTTCGGCCGGGGTGGCTGGCGGTCCTACGGGATCGTCACGCTGCTGTTCATGCTCGCCCATGCGCCGCTCGATTACGCTGGTGCCTTCGTGTACGGCAGTCTTGCCTGGCTGCTCAGCGTCTGGTCCCGCAGTCTCGGTGCTTGTGTGCTGATGCACGCCGTGGCCAACCTCACCATGGGAATTTTCATTCTCAAGACCGGCAAATACGGGCTGTGGTGATGGCGGCGGGTTGCCCGGTGCCCTGCTGTTGTGGGCAAAACCGCCGCTTGGGGTTGCATTTCGCCGGGATCAGACGAACACTAGCGGTCTGCGATGGCGATGCCTCAGTCCGACGATCATCAACTTTTGATCCGCTGCCCGACGTGCGGTCAGCGCTTCAAGGTGGGTGAGGACCTGCGCGGCCGCATGGTCGAGTGCGGCGGTTGCGAAAGCCGCTTTCGTATCAACGACCAGTCGATCGTCCGTGCCCGCAAGTTCTATCCAGGCGAACACCGCGACGCGCGGCTCACGCGCTACCAACGGGCGCCGATGGTGATGAGCAGCCAGGTGCCGATCCAGACGGTGCTTTACAACGAGGTGCCCGATCCCGCCGAGTTCGAACCCACGCCGCCTCTCAGGCTCATCGCCGGCACTTTCGCCGTCGTGATGATGTTGATGATGGCCCTGTTGTTGGTGACCGGGGCAAGCCGGGGCGGGGCGCTCGACGGCATGGCCACGCCGAACCGTCTGTTGATGGCGGGATTCACCGGGTTGCTTGGTCTGGCCTTGCTTTGGTATGCGAACCGCAAGGCACGCAGGAAGGCGATGATTCTCGGCGGATCGCTCGCTGCCGCGCTGCTCGCGCTGCCGCTGGTGTTCACCGAGGGATCACAGTCGCTGCCGGAACAGGCGCGTCCGGAGCGTGAACCGTTGGAGAGGGTGGAGCCGAAAGCGCCCGAACCGGGTCTCGCGGGCCTCGATCCCAAGTTGTTCGACGAGATCGGCATCGGGCCGCTTGAGGCCGAGCTTGCCAGACTCCGCAGCGAAGGAAGCACCCGCACGGCCGTGGGCCTGTGGCTGCACGACTTCCGCGACTCCAGCCGGATCGTCGTGCGCGACTACCTGCTGCGCAATCTCGATGCTGGCGACGAATCGCACTACTACCCGCGCGGCGGCGGCGACATGCTGATGGTCGTCACCGGCACCGACCGCTCGTTCAACGAAGTGGTCTCGATCGTTTCCGCGTTCGGCAAAGTGACCAACACATGGCCCGAGGCGCAGATCATCGAAGTGCGCATGGACAACTCGATGTTCGATGAGCCGCCGATGGAGCAACTCATCAACAAGAATGATCCGCAATTTTACGACCTCAACAAACGCGAATTGCAGAGCATCGACCTGAACCGCGTCGCCGAAGCCGTGCGCCGCCTGTCCAAGGCCAGCCCGGTCGTCTTCCGCGCCGACATCACCCGCATGCTCATTCAGTTGCTCGACAAGGACTGGATCGACTTCAAGGGCGACGTCTGCCGGGCGCTCTCCGTCTGGGCGGAAGACCGTACCGCGGCCGGTGCCGCGGCGCTCAAGGCGATCGAGGCAATCCCCGCGGAGCGCAGGGCGGGCGTGCCGGTGGAGATGATCGAACTGGTCGTCGATGCGCGGATCGAAGCGGTCGTGCCTTACCTCGACGCCCTCTGGGCGGTGGACCCGGTGAAATGGGAGTTGCTTTACAGCCGCATCGGTTCGGCCGCCGAGCCGGTGCTGATCCGCCGCTTCTCCGAAAGCTCGGGCATGCTCAAGCAGTCCACCGTGCGCCTGCTCGGCCGGGTGGGCGGCGAGGACAGCCTGACATTGCTCGAATCGGCGACGGGTCTGGCGGACAGCGAACTGCGTGCCCTGATCGAGCAGGCGGTGGCGTCGATCCGCCAGCGGCTCGGTCGTTGAGCAGGCAATCCATCGTCGGCGTCGGCGGCGTTTTCGATTGCTTTTCCCGACGGATCCGCCATCGTGCACGCAATCATGCGGAATGGCAGATGAAGGCGTTGCTCGAACGACCCGTGCTCGTGCTCAACCGGTATTGGCAGCCGGTGCATACCTGTTCGGTGCGTCGCTCGCTGCACCTGCTCTGCAACGGCCAAGCACAGGTGGTGCAGGTCGAGGGCGATGAGAAATTCCAAGCCCACGACCTGATCTCATGGATCCGCCACTCGGACGGTCATCCCGGCGGCGATCGGGTGCGCAGCGCGCGGATCGGGCTGCTGCCGCCACGTGTCGTCGTGCTCACCCTCTACGACCGATTGCCTCGCCTCGAGGTTCGCTTCAGCCGACGCAACGTCTTCCTGCGCGACCAGTTCACCTGCCAGTATTGCGCCAAGGTGCTGCCGGAAACCCAGCTCAACCTTGACCATGTGACACCGCGCGACAAAGGCGGGCGCACCACTTGGGAAAACATCGTCACGTCCTGCTTTCGCTGCAACACGCGCAAGGCGAACAAGCTGCCTCACGAGGTCGGCATGCACCCGCGCAGCAAGCCGTTCGCGCCGCGTTGGCGGCCGTTGTTCGGCCTGCATGCCGACGGTGCCGAGGACGAGAGTTGGAGGCACTTCATCGCGGCGAATCCCGCCGGCGCGCGGCTCTCGGCCTGACTCCGCTCACTCCCGCTTATCGATGTGGTCGAGCAGGCGTTGGTTGAATTCATCCGCCATGTTGTAGCCCAGCCGCCGCAGTTGTTGGTCGATGGCGGCGATGGTCACCATGCGCGCGGTATCGCGGCCGGGAGCGACCGGAATCTCGACGTGCGAGACCTGTTGACCGAGGATTTCATAAGTCTTTTGCTTCATGCCGGTGCGATCGACCTCGTTGAGGTCGGCGTGTGGGCGCAGCGTGACCACGAGGTCGAGGCGTTTTTGCGGGCGGATCGACGCCAGGCCGTAGAGGTTGGCGACGTTGACGATGCCGATGCCGCGGATCTCGATGTAGCCGCGCGAGAGATCGGGTGAGCTGCCGACGAGTTCGCCGCCGACGTACTTGATGCGGACGAGGTCGTCGGCCACCAGCGAGGCACCGCGTTCCAGCATGCCGACGGCGGTTTCGGACTTGCCCGATCCGCTCTTGCCGAGGATGAGCACGCCGACGCCGCGCATGTCGACCATGCAGCCGTGCAGCGAGACGCTGGGCGCGAAATCGTGTTCGAGCCGGATGGTCGCAGCGTTGAGGAAGTGCATCGTCACCATCGACGTGCCAAAGACCGGGATGGAATGTTCGTTGGCGATGCGCACGAGCGCGGGTTCGAGCGTCAATCCACGCGCGACAACGATGCACGGAATGTCGCGCGCGCACATGCGGCGGAACCGTTCCTGGCGCATCGGCTCGGTCAGTTTGCGCAGGTAGGAAAGTTCCGAATGCCCGAGCACCTGTACCCGTTTCCAGGCGAAGTAGGAAAAGAAGCCGGCCAGCGCGAGTCCTGGCCGGTTCATCGCCGATTCGCTGATCATCCGGTCGAAGCCGACCTTCTTTCCCTGCAGCACCAGGCCGAGCGCCTCGCCATGTCCGTCGTGGAACCGGCTGTTCGGAATGGAGGAGACTTTTTTGACCTTCGATGGCATCGGCAGCATTCCATCACACCCGATGCCGCCAAGGAAAGGGGATTTGTGGCATTCGAACCTTCGGTTCTCGTCCTCCAGCCGCGCTGGAGCCGGCTGTCGGATTGAG
Source organism: Verrucomicrobiota bacterium (assembly GCA_016871685.1). Lineage (GTDB taxonomy): Bacteria > Verrucomicrobiota > Verrucomicrobiia > Verrucomicrobiales > Akkermansiaceae > Luteolibacter. The sequence continues at coordinate 15,133 of VHCM01000038.1, read as the reverse complement.
CGCCGCTGCGCGCCGCTCCATGCCATGATGGCGGCTTCGCCGCATCGGGTGGAGGTCGCGACACGCGACCGGATGCATTCGAACCTTCGGTTCTCGTCCTCCAGCCGCGCTGGAGCCGGCTGTCGGACTCGAACCGACGACCTGCTGATTACAAATCAGCTGCTCTACCAACTGAGCTAAGCCGGCGTGTGACGCACGCGTGATCGGAATCAAGCAGCCTGGTGCCTCGAGGTCAAGAACGACGGTGCCGCCTACGGTCGGCCGAATGCCGAATTTTGGCATCACGGTGCCTCAACGATCACCCGACACGATCCACTGCATGGTTTTCTGCGCGAGTCGGTCGAAGGCGGTGACGCTTTGCGCGAGGTGTTCTTCGAGGGTGTCCTCGATGCGGTTGTGGCTGATGCCGTGGAGGCTCTGGACAAACATCATGGCGGTGGGGATGCCGGCCATGCTGAGTTCGGCCGCGTCATGCAGCGGGCCGGAGGGCAGTCGGTGCGAGCTGCCGCAGGTTTCACGGATCGCCTCATCGCAAAAATCGACGAGCCTGGGGTGGAATGGCGCGGGTGGGATGTGCCAGATGCGCTCCCAGCCGACCGAGCACTTGGCCTCGGCGGCGAAGCGTTCCGACGCTTCCTGTGCCTCGGCAAGCATCCGCGCCAGCGCGGCTGGATCGAGATGGCGCTGGTCGAGTGTGATGCGACAGTCTTCGACCACGCTGGTGACGATGCCGGGGTGGGTGGTGCACGACCCGATGGTGCACACGCCCATGCCGCTGCGGCGGGCGATGTCATGGATTTCCGGTGCCATGCGCGCGGCGGCGAGGAACGCGTCGCGGCGGCGGTTCATCGGCGTGCTGCCCGAGTGCGCCGCCTGGCCATGGAAGTGGACGACGTGGCGCTCGACTCCGAAGGTACCAAGCACCGCGCCGAGCGGCAGTCCGAGGTCGAGCAGCACGGGTCCCTGTTCGATGTGCAGTTCGAGGTAGGCCGCAGCGTGCCGCAGTTCGGCGCGCGATTCGCCGACCCGTTCAAAGTCGATGCCGATGGCGCGCAACGCATCGGGCAGGCGGATGCCGTCTTTGTCGGCAAGGCCGCGCGCCTCGTCCATGTCGAGATTGCCCGTGCAGGCGGACGAGCCGAACAGGCTTTTGCCGAAACGTGCGCCTTCCTCATCGGCCCAGTCGACCACGCGCACGGTGACCGGCGGGCGGCCGTTGTGCTCCGCATGGATTCGCCGCATCACCTCGACAGCGGCCAGCGTGTTGAGGCAGCCGTCGAGCCAGCCGCCGTCGGGCACGGAATCGATGTGCCCGCCCATCAGCAGCGCGCGATCGCTCTCGCCCGGCAGCGTGGCCCAAAAGTTGCCTGCCGCGTCGTTGTGGATCTCGACGGGCATGCCGTCGAACCGGCTTTTGAGAAAGTCGCGCGCCTGTTGCCAGACGGGAGTGAAGGCAAGCCGCTGAGCGCCGCGCTCGTTGCCGGTGAGGGTGCGGAGCTGCTTCAACTCGTCGATGGTGCGCGCCGGGTTCACAGATTCGATCATGGCCGCATGCTGGGGCAGCAGGCCGTATGGAAAAAGCGTTTTTTCTTGCCGGGACCCGATCTGCTGGAGTGGATTGGGGGTTGTCGGCAGTTCACGCGCCGTGATTTTCCCGCGTCATGTCCGTCCAACCCATCCTTGATGCCCGGACCGCCGAGGCCAACATGGCGGAGGCCAAGCCTTGCTACACGCCGCAGGAGGCCCTGATCGAGGCAAACCGCTGCCTGTTCTGTTTTGACGCGCCGTGCATCATGGCCTGTCCGACGGGCATCGACGTGCCCTCGTTCATCCGCAAGATCGCGGGTGGCAATCCGACCGGTGCGGCGCGCACGATCCTCTCCGCGAACGTGCTGGGCGGAAGCTGCGCGCGCGTTTGTCCCACCGAGGTGCTGTGCGAGGGCGCTTGCGTCGTGCTCGATCTCGAAGGCGATCCGGTGAAGATCGGCCGGCTGCAGCGCTACGCGACCGATCATGTGCTGGATCGCGGGATCGACGTGCTCGCCCCGCCGTTGCCGCGCAACGGCAGGAAGGTGAGCGTGCTCGGCGCGGGACCGGCCGGCCTCGGTTGCGCGGCCGAGCTGGCACAATTGGGCTATGAGGTGACGGTGTACGAGCGCAAACCGCGCGGCGGGGGTCTCAACACGTATGGCATCGCGTATTACAAGATGCGCCCCGAGGTGAGTCTCGGGGAAGTGGAGATGATCGAGCGGCTCGGCGTGACTTTCCGGTTTGGAGTCGAGATTGGCAGGGACATCGACATCGCCGTGTTGGCGCGCGAGTCCGACGCGGTGTTCCTCGGGCTTGGGCTGGGTGGTGCGAGGCGGCTTGGGATTCCCGGCGAAGATCTGCCGGAAGTGGTCGATGCACTGGACTTCATCGAACAGATCCGCACGCGTCCGCTGCATGAAGTGCCCGTGGGCCACAGGGTGGCGGTGCTCGGCTGCGGCAACACGGCGATCGACGCGGTGACGCAGGCGTTGCGCCTCGGCGCGGAGAAAGCGGTGATTGTCTACCGGCGCGGCGAGGAGGACATGTCCGCATACGGGTTTGAGTACGAGTTGGCGAAGTCCGACGGCGCGGCATTCGAATTCCACACCGTGCCGGTCGAGGTGATCGGCGAGGGTGGCCATGTGCGCGCGCTGCGCCTCGCGCGGACGCGGATGGTCGATGGCCGGCCGGAAATCATTCCCGGCAGCGAGCGGATCGAGGAATTCGATCTGGTTCTCAAGGCGGTGGGTCAGGAGACACAGTCTTCGTTGCTCGAGTCGTGGTTTCCGGGCATCGCTCTCGACGACCGCGGCCGCGTGCTTCACGACCCGCGGACGATGCGCACCTCTTTGCCCAAGGTGTTCGTCGGCGGCGACTGCGCCAATGGCGGGCGCGAAGTGGTCAATGCGGTGGCCGATGGAAAAAAAGCGGCGCGCGGCATTCATGAATGGCTCGCCGACGAGGCGATCGAGGGACCGGTGCAGCCGTCGCGTCTCGGCTGTGCCGACGGTGCGCTCGGCTCCGGATTCGACCATCCGATCCGCGTGCCGGAACTGCTCGCGGCGATGAATCCATCCTGAACTCCGAACCCAAGCGACCGTGGCCGACCTCTCCGTCAATTTCGCAGGCATCCGCTCGCCCAATCCGTTCTGGGTCGCCAGCGGTCCGCCGTCCAACACCGCCTACCAGGCGCATCGCGCGTTCGAAGCCGGCTGGGGCGGCGTGGTGTGGAAAACCATCGGTGATCCGATCGTCAACGTCGCGTCGCGCTATTCCGCGCTCAACGTTGCGGGCCAGCGGATGATCGGATTCAACAACATCGAGCTGATCAGCGATCGCTCGCCGGAAACGAACTTCCGCGAGATCCGCGAGGTGAAGGACCGCTGGCCGGGCCATGCGGTGATCGCTTCGCTGATGGTGGACACCCGCGAGCGCTGGCACGAGTTCGTGAAGCGCGCGGAGGACAGCGGTGCGGACGGCATCGAACTGAATTTCGGCTGCCCGCACGGCATGTGCGAGCGCGGCATGGGCTCTGCCGTCGGGCAGAACCCGGAGGTCGCCGAAATCATCGTCGGCTGGGTGATGGAAGCGGCGCGCATCCCGGTGATCGTCAAGCTCACCCCGAACATCACCAACGTTGTCCACGCCGCGCGTGCGGCGAAGCGCGCCGGGGCCGACGCGATTTCACTGATCAACACGATCAACAGCATCACCAACGTCGACCTCGACACACTCACGCCCGAGCCGCACGTCGGCGGGTACAGCTCGCACGGTGGGTATTGCGGACCGGCGGTCAAGCCGATCGCCCTCAACATGGTGCAGAGTTGTGCGGCGGATCCCGAAGTGGGCCTGCCGATCTGCGGCATTGGCGGCATCGGTGGCTGGCGCGACGCGGCCGAGTTCATCGCGCTGGGTTCGTCGTGCCTGCAGGTGTGCACCGCGATCATGCACCGCGGGTTCCGCATCGTCGAAGACATGATCGATGGGTTGTCGGACTATCTCGACTCGAAGGGGCATGCCGGCATCGACGGGCTTTGCGGCGCGTCGGTCGCCCGCTTGTCCGATTGGAAATATCTTGATCTTCATTACAAGCGGGTCGCGCGCATTGATCACGACACGTGCATCGGCTGCAACCTGTGCTACATCGCGTGCGAGGACGGCGCGCACCAGTGCATCGACTTGGTCGACAGCGCGCCTTACGGGTTGGGCCCGGGCCGCGTGCCGGGCAAGCCGGTGCCGAAGGTGCGCGAGGACGATTGCGTCGGCTGCAACCTGTGCTCGCTGGTCTGCCCGGTCGACGGCTGCATCACGATGACCCCGGTCGACACCGGCCGTCCGAAGATGTGCTGGGACGACTATCAGACGCGTCTTGCCAAGGGAGAGATCGAGCCGATTCCCGCGCATCCCTGACGTGTGTGCCGCGGCTTCCCCGTTGCCGATTGCGTTCAATTCATTCCATCCCCCATCACCATCATGAGCCTGATTGAATCCTGCCCGCTTCTCATTGGCGGCGAATGGTCCACCGTTTCCGGCGTGCCCGTCACGCCGGTTCACAACCCGTCGATTGGCGAAGTCATCGCCGAGACGCCGCTCTGCGGTGCGGATGTGGTCGACGCCGCGGTGAGCGCCGCGTCCCGCGCGTTTCCCGCTTGGTCGGAAACACCGCCAGTCGAACGCGCGCGGGTTCTCTTCCGGCTCAAGGTGATGCTCGAGGACCGTTTTGACGAACTCGCCCGCAGTGTGACGCGCGAGCACGGCAAGACTGCGGCCGAGGCGCGTGGCGACGTGCGACGTGGGCTGGAAAACATCGAGTACGCCTGCGGCGCGCCGGCGCTGCTGATGGGCGAGTCGCTGGAGAATGTCGCGGCCGGCATCGACTGCGATTCAATCCGCCAGCCGCTCGGCGTGTGCGCCGGAATCACGCCGTTCAATTTCCCCGCGATGGTGCCATTGTGGATGTGGCCGATGGCCATCGCCTGCGGCAACACGTTCGTGCTGAAGCCCAGCGAAAAAGTGCCGCTCACCTCGATCCTCATCGCCCGCCTCGCCCAAGAGGCGGGACTGCCGCCGGGCGTGCTCAACGTGGTCCACGGCGGACGCGACGCGGTCGACGCCATCCTGCGTCATCCCGGGATCCAAGCGATTTCCTTCGTCGGATCGACCCCGGTCGCCAAATCCATCTACGAGACCGGCATCGCCCACGGCAAGCGGGTGCAGGCGGCGGGTGGCGCGAAGAACTTCGTGGTGATCATGCCCGATGCCGATGTGGCGAACAGCGCCACCGGGTTGATGGAATCCGCGTTCGGTTGCGCGGGCGAGCGCTGCATGGCCAGTTCGACGGCCATCGCTGTCGGTCGCGCGGCGGACACGGTGCTACCGGCCTTGGTCGACGTCGTGTCGAAGGTGCGCGTGGGTCCGGCCGACCGCGATCCGCAGGTGCAGATGGGCGCGGTGATCAGCCGCGAGCACGCCGACCGCGTCTGCGGGTTGATCAGCCAGGCGGCGGGCGAGGGGGCGACGCCGCTCACCGACGGGCGCGGGCTGCGTGTGGATGCGGCTCCCAACGGGTTTTTCGTCGGGCCAACGGTGCTCGACCACGTGCGACCGGAGATGGTGACGATGAAGGAAGAGGTGTTCGGTCCGGTGCTCAATGTCGTGCGCATGGACAACCTCGACGAGGCGATCCGGCTGGCGAACCAGTCGGCTTACGGCAACGGCGCGGCGATTTTCACCCGCGACGGCAAGGCCGCCCGTGAATTCCGCCACCGCGTGCGGGCGGGAATGGTCGGCGTCAACATCGGGGTGCCCGCGCCGATGTCGTTCTTCCCGTTCAGCGGATGGAACGCGTCGTTCTTCGGCGATCTCCACCTGCAAGGTCGCGAGAGCGTCGCGTTCTTCACCCAGCACAAGGTCACCACCACCCGCTGGTTCAGCCACGGCGAGGGGTCGATCTGGGCCGACAAGTGACGCACGTTTTTTCCACCTGACTCAACCGAACGATCTCCATGGCGCTGCTCATCAGGAACGCGGATATCGTCAACGCCGATTCGCGATACACGGCCGACATCCTCTGTGAGGACGGCGTCATCTCGCGCATCGGTCCGGGCATTGCGGCTCCGGCCGGTGCCGAGGTGATCGACGCGTCGGGCAAGTTCGTGTTTCCCGGATTCATCGACCCGCACACGCACATCTACCTGCCGTTCATGGGCACGTATTCGAAGGACGACTATGAATCCGGCACCAAGGCGGCGCTGGTCGGCGGCACGACCACGATTTTCGAAATGGTTTGTCCGTCGCGCGACATGTCGCCCGCGGACGGGTTCGCCACCTGGCGCGCGCAGGCCGAGGGCAAGGCCTGTTGTGACTACGCGTTCCACATGGGGGTGACCCGCTTCGATGCGGAATCGGCCGCGCAGTTGCGCGAGATCGTCACGCGCGAAGGGGTGACGAGCTTCAAGATCTTTCTCGCGTACAAAGGCGCGTTCGGCATCGACGACGCCGAGTTGTGGGGGACGCTGAAGCTGGCGCGGGAGTTGGGCGTGGTGGTGGCCGCGCATTGTGAGAATGAAACGTTGGTCGCCCAGTTGCAGCGCGAGTTGCTCGCCGCCGGCCGCACCGGACCCGAGGCGCACCACGACAGCCGGCCGCCTCGCGTCGAGGCCGAGGGTGTGCACCACCTGATGTCGTTCGCGGAACAGACCGGCGCGCGCACCTACATCGTCCACCTGAGCTGCCGCGATGCGCTGGACGAGGCGCTGGCCGCACGGGCACGCGGGGTGCGCGTTTCGATCGAGACACTCATCCAGTACCTCGTCCTCGACAAGACCTACGCCGAACTCCCGGATTTCGAGGGTGCGAAGTATGTGATGTCGCCGCCTTTGCGCGACCGCTCGAATCAGGAGATCCTCTGGAGCGGCCTTGCCAGCGGGTTGGTGGACACGTTGGGCACCGACCACGCGCCGTTCGATTTCCAGACACAAAAGCCGATGGGGCGCGACGACTTCACCAAGATTCCCAACGGCATCCCGTCGATCGAAGACCGGATCAACCTGCTCTACACCCACGGGGTGCGGCGTGGCCGGATCACGTTGCAGCAGATGGTGGCCGTCGCGAGCACCAATGCGGCGAAGATCTTCGGTCTGCATCCGCGCAAAGGGGTGATCCAACCCGGAGCCGATGCCGATCTGGTGATCTATGATCCCGACTACCGCGGCACGCTGTCGGCGAAGACGCAGACGCAGAATGTCGATTACAACGCGTTCGAAGGTTGGGCGATCGAAGGCAGGCCGTCGCTTGTCACGGTGCGCGGCGAAGTCGCGGTGCGCGACGGGCGGTTCGTCGGCACCGTGGGCAGGGGACAACTCCTCCGGCGCAGCCTGGACACCGATGCATGAAGCCGGAGAGCTCCATCCATGACCCGCGCCTCTGGAACGAGGATCTCGCACCGGTGCCGCCCGCCGCGCGCACTTGGACGACGTGGAACATTGCCGCGCTCTGGGTGGGCATGGCGGTGTGCATCACGACCTACACGCTGGCGAGCAGCCTGATCAGCCAAGGGATGAACTGGTGGCAAGCCACGCTCACCGTGTTCCTCGGTAATGTGATCGTGCTGGTGCCGATGTCGCTCAACGCGCATGCCGGCGCCGCCTACGGCATTCCGTTTCCCGTGTTGTTGCGCGCGGCGTTCGGTACCCGCGGATCGAACCTCCCGGCGTTGATGCGGGGCTTGGTCGCCTGCGGCTGGTTCGGCATCCAGACCTGGGTCGGCGGCGCGGCGGTCCATGCGACCGCAGCCTCGGTGATCGGGTTTGACCCGTCGCAACACCGGCCGCTGCCGGTGCTCGGCATCAGCGCCGCCGAGTTCGCGTGCTTCATGATCTTTTGGGCGGTGAATGTCTGGTTCATCCTGCGTGGCATGAATTCAATCAAATGGCTCGAGGTGATCAGCGCGCCATTCCTGCTGGCCGTGGGTGTCGCGCTCGCATGGTGGGCCTTGTCGGCTGCCGACGGAGTCGGTCCGATCCTCGGGCATCCCGGCACGCTCGGCAGGGCAGATGCGTTCCTGCCCGTGTTCGGCGCCGGACTCACTGCGATGGTCGGCTACTGGGCGACCCTCTCGCTGAACATCCCGGATTTCTCGCGCTATGCGAGATCGCAGCGCGACCAGATGGCGGGTCAGGCGATCGGCCTGCCGGCGACGATGACCTTGTACGCGTTCATTGGCATCCTCGTGACGAGCGCGACCGCGGTGATCTTCGGCGCGCCGGAGTGGGATCCGGTCAAGGTGATCGCGAAGATCGGCAGCCCGTGGCTGTCGGCTGCCGCGCTGGTCACGCTGGCGGTGGCCACGCTATCGACCAACATCGCCGCGAACGTCGTCTCACCCGCCAATGATTTCTCGAATCTCGCACCGAGGCGGATCAGCTTCCGCACCGGCGGGATCGTCACCGCGATCATCGGCATCCTGATGTTTCCGTGGAAATTGTACCAAGATCCGTCGGGCTACATTTTCACTTGGCTCATCGGCTACAGCGCGCTGCTCGGCCCGATCGCGGGCATCATGATCGCGGATTACCACATCTACCGGCGGAGGCGCTTGGACGCGCCCGCGCTCTACGATGCGGACGGCCCGTTCCGCTACTGCGGCGGCTTCAGTCTGGTCGGCTTCGGCGTGTTGCTCGTCTCAATCCTGCCCAACCTCCCGGGATTTCTCGCCACCGTGGGCCTGGTCTCCGCCGACCGCTTCCCGGCTTGGTTGGTTGCGGGTTACCACTACGCGTGGTTCATCGGATTTTTTCTCTCACTTCTGTTGTACATGATCGTCAAACCCCTCGTCCCAAACCGATGAACACACCCAGTCTTCCGTCATTCGACCATCAGCCCCGTCCCTACACCGGTCCGTCCAAGGAGGAGGTCGCCGCCATGCGCCGCGCCCATGTGAACCCCGCGATTTTCACGTATTACAGCAAGCCGCTGATGATCGTCGAGGGACGCATGCAGTACCTTTACGACGAGACCGGCCGACGCTATCTCGACGGCTTCGGCGGCATCGTCACCGTGAGCGTCGGCCACTGTCATCCCAAGGTCGTGGCGGCCGCCAACCTGCAGAACGAGACGATCCAGCACACGACGACGATCTACCTGAATCCGAACATCGCCGAGTACGCGCGCGACCTCGCCGCCCGCATGCCAGGGGACCTCAAGGTGTGCTACTTCACCAATTCCGGATCGGAGGCGAATGATCTCGCGATCTTGATGGCCCGTCTGCACACCGGCAACTTCGACATGGTCGCCCTGCGCAACGGGTATCACGGCGGCAGCATGCAGACCATGGGGCTCACCTCGCACCACACATGGAAATTCAATGTGCCGCACAGCTTCGGCGTCCATCACGCATTGTTTCCCGACCGCTACCGCGGACCGTACGGGTACGACGATCGCGATGCGGGCGCGAAGTACGGCGACGATGTCGGCAGTCTCATCGAATACGCCACCCCAGGCCGCATCGCCGCCTTCATTGCCGAGTCGGTGCAGGGCGTGGGCGGTGCGGTGGTGTTTCCGGACGGATATCTCGAGCGTGCCTACGGCCACGCGCGCGCGGCCGGCGCGGTGTGCATCGCCGACGAGGTTCAGGCCGGGTTCGGCCGCATGGGCAGCCACTATTGGGGGTTTGAGACCCAGGGCGTCCTGCCGGACATCGTCACCATGGCCAAGGGCATCGGCAATGGGGTGCCACTCGCCGCGGTGGTCACCACCCCGGAGATCGCGAAATCCCTGGCAAGCCGAATCCACTTCAACACCTTCGGCGGCAATCCGGTGTGCTGCGCGCAAGGCCGCGCGGTGCTGCAAGTGATCGATGAGGAAGGCATCCAAGCCAACGCCGCCGCCATCGGTGCGAAGCTTATCGACGGATTCCACGCACTCGCCGCGAAGCACGATGTGATCGGCGACGTCCGCGGCAGGGGGCTGATGCTCGGAATCGAGCTGGTCAAGGATCGCGCGAACAAGCAGCCGGCCAAGGACGAGTGCATGCAAGTGTTCGAGACCTGCCGCGAACTCGGGTTGCTCATTGGCAAAGGCGGTCTGTACGGCAACACGCTGCGCATCAAGCCGCCGATGTGCCTCACCGCCGCCGACGCGGACTTCATGCTCGAGGTGCTCGACGAGGCGTTCCGCAGATTGTAAAGATCGGGTTGGTCGCGGAGATCACGCGAAGCATCCCTTCACGGAGTGGCGGCTTGAAGCCGCCATGGTTGGCAGAGACGGCTTTCCAGCCGTCGTCGTGCGACTGGCCCGCTCGTCCGACTCTTCTCCAGAAAGAAGAACCACGGATGGACGCAGATGAACGCGGATGCCACAGGCTGGAAGCCTACGGTCCATCGCAGGCAAGGATGCTGGAGAGTGGGAAAAAGTTTCAAGTGGTCAGTTTTCAGGTTCAAGCGGGGGACGCGAAAGAAGTGCCGAGTGAGAAGTGCCGAGTGAGATGTGAGAAGAGAAGAAGAGAGATTGGTTATTGGAAATGAGAGATTGGGGAAGAGAAAGAAGATGCGCGGAGCACAAAGGGGGGCACGGGCGGCCCGCCCGTTCTCTTCTTCAACGCGATGGACCCGCCCGGTCTTTCACACTTCAACGCCAAGCTGCTGTCACTTCGCCGGTGACTTCTTGGCGCTCTTGCTCATGCGCTTCACCGGGAGCCGCCGGATGTTGCTGTTGGCCATGCTCTCCTTGAGTTCCTTGCCGGGCCTGAACTTGACCACCGGGCGCGAGGGGATCGGCACGATTTTCGCGGGGTCCTTCGGGTTGCGCCCGATTTTCGCCTTGCTGTGATGGATATGAAACACGCCGAAGTTGCGCAGCATCACGTGTTTGCCGGAGGCCAGCGAGCGGGTCACCTCGCGGACTATCACCTGCAGGATCTCGACGATGTCGAGCTGGTTGAGGTTTCGGCCGTTGCGGTTCAATTCATCGGCGATCTGGGCGGCAAGCTCGCGTTTGGTGATGTTGGGCATGACCTTGAGATGAGGGGGCCGCATGTCCCGCCCAAAATGAGGAAATCCGCGACCACTTACGACGGCTCGTCCGCGGCGTCGGCCCGGCGGGTGCCGAGGATCTGTCCGGTCGTCCGGAAGTGCAGCTTGGCGGCCTTGCCCAGCGCTTCAGGCCCGTGTTTCGCGATCAGCTCGGCCGCCGCTTGTTGCACGGTGGCCGAGGCTCCGGGTGGCAGTTTCACGCCGCAGGCTGCGGAGGTGCGGTCGAGCCAGTCGACGAAGCGTTCGCGGGCGAGGATCGACGCGGCGGCGACGGCTGGGTCGGACTCGGCCTTGGTGCGTTGTTCAAGCATGATGTCGACTTGGCGCTCGCGCAGCGCGCGTTCGAGCACGCGGGGGTTGGCAAATTGGTCGCTGAGCGCGCGCGGGCATCCGGGTTGTTTGGCCGCGAGTCCCTCGATGACCCGGGCATGCCCCCAGGCGAGCAGTCGGTTGAGATTGCCGAACGAGGCGTGCAATTCGTTGTAGCGCTCGGGTCCGATGGAAACGACGTGCCACACACAGCCGGGGGTGGAGCGGATCGCCTCGGCGAGCTTGCGGATCCGGTCGGCTCCGGCGATGCGCTTCGAATCCATGACGCCGGCCTGCGTGAAGCGGCGGGCGACCTCGGCATCGGTGTAGACGCCGGCGATGACGAGCGGACCGAAATAGTCGCCCTTGCCGCTTTCATCGATACCGAAATGGGGTTCGTAGCGTTCGGGATGCAGTTGCTCCTCGTAGCCGAGTTTCGCTTCGCCGAGAATCTCGGGTTCGAGAATGAAGCGGAGGAAGTCCTCGGTGCCCCCGCCTTGCACCAGTACCTTCGGACCCTTGGCATAGACGGTGACGCTGATTCCCTTCTTCCGCGCGGAGTACAGCGCGTGGGGTGTGTCGTGGAATTCGAAGCCACGTTCGCGCAGGAGAAGCCGGAGTTTCTCCGCCTGCCCGGCGTTGATCGGCGTGGTGTGCGAGTTCATGCGGTCGTGCACGTCAGCCGGCGTCGTCGATCACCACGACCAGCCCGAAGACCTGCTCGAAGAGATCGGCTTTCGCGGTCATCGCGAGGCGCTCGACCGCGGCGTCGGCCAACCCCGGCAGACGCAGCCGGAGCTTGTCCGCCTCGCGCCGGATTTCGATGCGTTCGACCCGCTGGACATGTGTGCGCTCGAGGGCGTCGGCAACGCGCAGGATCGCGGCGAGTTTGCAGACGCGGATGCGGTCCTCGACCGGGAGTGCGGCATAGGCCGGGTGGTCGGGCGACGGGCCGGCGTGGCGATGGTAACGGGCGACCAGCGCGACGATCGTGACATCGGTGCGGTCGAGGCCGAACACCTCCGAATTGAGGATGATGTATTCCGAGTGGCGGTGGTGGGCGCGCGGACTGATGTAGGTGCCGACCTCGTGAAGGATTGCGGCGACCTGCAGCAGGAGCGCGTCGTGCGGACCCAGTTGGTGCAGGTCGGCGAGCTGGTCGAACAACCGCCGGCACAGACCGGCGACGTGTTCGCCGTGGCCGGGGTCGGATTCATAGCGCGATGCGAGGATTCGCGCCGAGCCCAGCACCTCGTCGTGAAACGAGCCGGTGAGGTCGCGCGAGACCAGCAGATCGTGCAGCAGTCCTTGCTCGTAGTCGCTGTCGGGGATGTGGATTTCACCGAGCCCGAGCGTCTCGGCCGCGGCCAGGTTGATTTCGAGCGCGGGCAGCAGGGCCTCGGCCGTCTGATAGTCCACCTGGAAGCGCTTCACCAGTTCGACGTCGCTCATCGCCGCAGCTGCGGCATTGAACTGACGCATCGCCTTGGGTCGGCAGGCGGACTTGCGATCGGTGAGGAAGTCCGCGACGGATTGGATTTCGTAGCCGATGGCGACCAGTCCGTGGATGCGCACGTCCGAATAGTCGTGACGCAACTGGGCGAGATTGCTGAGCGCGTTTTCGCGGATGACGCGCAACAGCGACGCGCCCTCCGCATGCGATCCCTCGACCGCCTCGCGGGTCCGGTGGGTGCCCATGCGGTAGCTCGTGTAGCGGGAAATGCGGCCGTTCTGGAACAGGAGGGCACGGGTGTTGCCCGGGCCGACGTGAATGACGAGCGTGTGCTCGTTGCGCATCGCCGGGAGGTGGCTGAGGCGGCGGCGGGTTTTGAGGTAGATCAGGCGGGTCATCTCGCCATCGTCGATGACGGCGACGCGAAGCCCGCAGGCGATGCGGATGCGGTTGACAACCGTTTCCTGGTTGGCGGCTTCGGAAAGGATGTTGGTGGCGGCGGCGCGGGTGATCGCCGACGGATCGATGCCCGATTCACGCAGCGATTCGCGGTAGCCGCGGATGATCGAGACGATGCGTTCGGTGGTGGCGGGACTCACCGCGCCCAAGCGGAAGATGTCGCGGGCGAGCGGGGCGGGCTGTTCGAGGAAATCGAGTGGAACGAGGGTGCCGTCCTCGGCACATTCGGCGACCATCATCGAGACCGAGCCCGCGCCGATGTGCAGGGCGATGCGCGGTTCGACCGCGGCCCCGGCCTGTCTCGGTTTCCTACGCACCTTCGGCATTCCCGAGCAAACCGCGGAGCGGGGAAGGGTTCAATCGGAAAGCGAGATTGGAGAGAAGGATTTCAATCGCGGTGATTGACGCGGGAATTCCGTTGGATGGCCGGGGTCATTCTCGGCCCTTCGCCCGATAGCGGACGTCTGACTTTCCAGCAAAATGTGCGTCCTGAGTCCAAAGTAGCGCGCCGTGGCGTTTCGCGACGGCGTAGATGATGGAATCCGCGAACGTCAGTCCTTCCTCGACGCTCGTCGCAGCAGCTTCAAGTGCGAGGTCGGCACACAAATCGACCATGCTGCCCCTCTGCATGGCCGTAACCGCGAGGAACGCATCGTCCTCGCCTCGTTAGCGAAAAACCACTTTGAAAACCTCGTAAATGCAGACGGTTGGAACGATCAATAACTCCGCATTCTGAATCGCGTCCTCAAAGAAACCGGCGGATGTTTCTCCGGCAAAGTAAGCAAGCCAAGCGGAGGAATCGACCACATTCATTTTCAATCGCCTTCGCGGAACACCTCACCAGGCGGGGTGTCCATCGGCAGCGTGTGGCAGCCAGAGCAGCGAGGCACCTTCCACCCGAATGTCGTTGCGCGCGGGTTTGAGGGTTTCGCTGACGAGTTCGAGTGACGCCGGATCGTGGGCGGAGGTGATGGCGGCGGCTTCGCTCTCGATCTGCGCTTCGAGTGCCTGGATTTCCGTGTGGACTGCCGCGACGCGTGATGTGGCGAGGGCGACGTCCTGGCGTTGCTTGACCGCGTTGCCGGCGCTGCCGATCGCGGTCGATCCGCGGGTGATGGATCCGAGTTTGGAGCGGCCGCCGAGGAGTCCGCCGAGGGTAAAAGCAGCCGAGTTTTTCGTAATCCTCCACGTGGATGCTCATGACGCCATGCTGCGGCGACGTGTCGTCGGGTGGCGAGCGGAAAAGCAGCGGATCATGCGCTTTCCGTGAGAGCGGCCGGAGAGCGGCGCATGTCGCGGATCACTCTTGTTCCCGCACTGCCTTGGCTTCGAATTCGAGAACAAGCCGGTCTTCCGGAATGCTTTTGAACGCCACCGGACTTTCGCGCGCGTCGGTGCCGGGGACGAGGAAGCAAAGCGTGCGCACATCCGTATTGTGCTCCCACACCGCGCTGTACAGTGGCTTGTCGGAATCCTCTTCCAACGCGATGAGCACCGGAATGCCGCGCGTCCCGCCTTCGAGCGAGACATCCACCGGCTTCCATCCGCTCGGGATGTTCACGACGCGGTTTTCCAAGCGGATCAGCAGCGGCTTCGGCGTCGTGTTGATGAACCGGTGGCTTCCCCACTTGAAGCCCGCCGGATTGTCGTCGACCACAAGAATGCGCAGTCCGGTCGGGTGGTCATCGTCCGGCAGGAGAACGATCAGCGGATGCGTGAGCGACTCCGGCACGTTGCAGGCGATCTGGCACGGCTGGTTGTCGGGCAGCGCGGGTTTGTCGAGCGCGCGGATGAACATCGCGGCCGAGCGCTTGACCGGCAGCGGTCCCGTGCGCTTGGTCGGATGCAGGTC
>VHCM01000037.1 GCA_016871685.1 Verrucomicrobiota bacterium | reverse complement strand
ACCGTGTAGGTGAAGGTCTCGGGCGAGGCTTCGGACGGAACGAAGAGCACAAAGGCACCGCTGATCGTGGCGGAGTTGCCCTCACCGCTGGTCACACCGGTGATGCTCAATCCGTTGGTGAGCGTGCTGCCTTGGGCATCCAGCCTGCTGTCGTTCGCGAGCAGTGTGGCAAGCGGGATCTTGATCTCGCTGCCGTCGGCCGGTTTGGTGACGCTGTCCGCGGCGGCGATCGGCCCGCTGAGGATGTAGTTCTCGCTCTTTGTCCCGGTGTAGTTTGGGTCCGACGAGGTGGCGGTGGCGGTGTAAAATCCGGCGGCAGTGGGTGCGGTGGCAGACGGGCCGTAGCTCGTGCCGTTGCGTCCACTGTAGCTGATCGAGAATCCGCTGACGCCCGCTGCCGTGGCGGTGAAGCTGTCGCCGTCGCGACTGAGCGTGATCGACTCCTCGGAGATCGCCGCGGCGTTGATCGTGACGCTCACGTTGACCGTGGCGGCAAGATATACGGCTGTGTCAGTTGGTGTGAACGTGACACTTTGATTCGCGGTACCCGCGTTCGGAACCGTGGTCGGCGAGGTGAAGGCGAAGGTGCCGGCCACACTGGCGGCACCACCGCTAAGCGTCGAGTCGCCCAGCGTCTGGCCGTAGGTGATCGAGGAGGCCGTGGGTGCGGTCGTGATGGATGGCACGATCTTCGGCACGCCGCTGAGCCGGATGTCGTCGATGCGGATCTCGGTGCTGCCGGATTTGACGAAGCGGAGTTTCAGTCCGTTGATCGACGCGCCGGACGGGAGCGTCAGGGTTCTCGCGACGTACCATTTGATTGAGGCATTGGCCGCTTGACTGAAGAGATCTGCTGAGGTGTTAGCGACTGTCTGCCATACGGCACCGTCCCAGTAATCGACCGAGAAGCCGGGCAAGACAGTACTGCTCGTCTTGCGATACGAGTAAGATAGCGACAGGTTTTTGTAGGCGGCCGCATTGATGCCTTCGATCGAGAAGCCGATTGAGCCATTCGCTGTGGACGAGCTGAAGAAAACGTTGCCGCCGCCGGAGGCACCCGCGTAGTCGGTGGTCACCGAAGCGCTGGTACTGCGAATGTCGGACGACGTCGCTTGTGCTCCGTTTCCATAGCTCAGCGTGCCTTTGTTTTGGAACGTGGCGGGCGCGGTGCCGTTGGCGTAATTGGTGATGGACGTCGTCGTGGCCGGTGTGCCGAGGTTTTCGCTGAAGAGCGCGGTGGAGACGAGCAATGTCTGTTGCACAGGGGCCGCCGGCTCGTAGTTGTCATCGCCCGACTGGCTGGCGGTGATCACCGTGGTGCCGCCCGCGACGAGCGTGACCGTGGAGCCATCAACCGAAGCGATCGACGGGACGGAACTCGAATAGGTCACGGTGAGTCCCGAGCTGCTGGTGGCGGTGAGGGCGAAGGGTGCCTCGCCCACCGCTTTGGCGGCGAGTGCGCCGAAGGTGATCGTCTGCGTGGCCTTGGTGATGTTGGCGGTGAGTCCTTCCGGCTGGGTCAGGCTGTAGTTGCCGGCGTCCGCACCGCCCAGCGAGAGCGCCGCCGTCACGGCGATGCCGGTGCCTGCGTTCGCATTGGCGAAGCTGCCGCCGCCGCCGACTGTGACCGTGTCGCCCTCGACCACGCCGACGAGGCTGGCACCGGTGATGGTGGCGGCGGTGGTGCCGTCGTAGGCCTTGTTCGATGCGGTGGCACCGCTGACGCTGAGGCCCTTGGCGGTGATGTCCGCGGAGAGCGAGGGCTGCGAGCTGATCGTGTAATTGCCGTTGGGCGCGGTGTAGGATCCGGAGGCGACCAGGGCCTTGGCGG
This sequence comes from Verrucomicrobiota bacterium, assembly GCA_016871685.1. GTDB lineage: Bacteria > Verrucomicrobiota > Verrucomicrobiia > Verrucomicrobiales > Akkermansiaceae > Luteolibacter. The sequence continues at coordinate 17,754 of VHCM01000037.1, read as the reverse complement.
TGCCGACGTGTTTATCTTGGAAGCTCCAGGTGATCGAGTCGGTGACGCTGTGGGTTTCCCCGTTGGCCAAGCCGCTATAAGCCGCGGTGCCGCTGACGCCCGCACTGGTGCCACCGTCATAGGTTTTGTTCGACGCGCTCAGCCCGGTGATTGTGAGCGCCTTGGCGGTCACGCTGTTGCCCGACGCGGTGGTGGACACCGTCTTGCCGGTTGCATCGGTGCTGGCGATGGTGACAGCCACCGAGTTGTAGGTGCCCGAGACCGCGGCGGTCGCGGCGAGGCGGACGTACACGGTGGTGTTGCCGACGGTGCCATCGGTGGGCGCCAGCTCGACCGAGCTGGCGAAGGTCGAGTTGTTGGTGGACACCTGAAGTCCGGTCGGCGCGCTGACCGTAATGTCGCCAACGAGCGCGTCGCCCGAAACGACGAACGAGGCCGACGACGACGGCGTGCCGTAGGTGGTGGTCAACGCCGCGGTGAGGGTGTCGATCGAAGCAAACAAGGTCGGCTCCGACGGGGCCGAGGGTGTCGCCTGCACGGTGCTGCTGGCGGTGCCGGCGCCGGCGCTGTTCACCGCCCGTAGTTTCACGTCGTAAGTCTGATCATTGGCGAGACCGGTGATGATGATCGGGCTGGATGTGGTGGCGGCCGAGGTGTAGTCGTCGCCATCGTTGAGTGAGTATCGGTAGTCGGTGATCGAGGCGCCGCCGTTGAAGGCGGGAGCGGTGAAGGCCACGGTGAGCTGGCCATTACCGGGGGTGATCTCGTCGATCGTTGGCGCGCCCGGCACCACGGCGGTGATGTTGGCGCTGAGCGACGGCTGGGTGACCGTGTAGTTGTCCGATGGCGCGTTGTAGCTGCCGGTACGGGTGAGCGGCTTGGCGGTGCCGACGGTCGCATTTGCGAAGGCCCAGGACACCGTGCCGGTGACGGCGAACGACTCGCCGTTGACCAGACCCGAGTACTCCGGCGTGCCGGTGACGCTCACCGTGGTATTCCCGTCGAAGTCTTTGTTCGCGGCGCTGAGGCCGGTGATCGTGAGTTCCTTCTTCGCGACCGTGCTCGAAACCGTGGCGACATTGCTGGTGGTTGCGTTGGTGCTGGTGAGGGCGATGTTGCCCGAATAGTCGCCGGCTGCGGCGGTGGACTTGAGGCGGACGTACACGGTGGTCGACTCCAGCGTGCCCGATGTGCCGACCGTGATGGCCGCAGCCAAGTCGCCGACATTCGCGGAGAAATCGGAGGTGGTCGAGACTTCGAAGCCGGCGGGCGGGGTGATGGCGATCCCCGCTTCGAGCTGCGCGCCGGAGACGGTGAACGACGTCGTGTCCGAGGCCGTGCCGTAGGTGGTGGACAGCGCGGAGAGGCTGCCGCTGGAGCTGATTGTCGGCGGCGCGGCGGTGGTCACCGTGCGCGTGTCCGAGTTCGCGCTGGTGCTGTTGGCGCTGGTGGCGCGGACGACGTAGCGGTATTCGGTGGAGCTGGCGAGGTCGGACAACTCAAGACTGGTGTTGTTTCCCGCGTCGGCATTCTCGTAGCCGGCGACAAAGCCAATGCCCGAGTGGTTGCCGAGGTCCGAAACGGTGTTCTGGTTGTAGACATCCCATTCGCTGACCAATGTCGCGAACGACGCGGGGTTGGTGGTGACGCCGCCGGTGACGCTGAGTTTGCGGCGCAGCGTTTTGTCCAAGGTCGAGTGGCTTCCGTCCGTCCACGCCGTGCCGGGATCGGTGCCGATCACGCCGAAGATGTCGACATAGGACGCGGTGGAGATTTTGTAGAGTGCAAGAGCATCGTCGCCGTTGTAGGCAAAGATGCTGTTGAAGGTCGGGGTGGTGGTCCCCGCGGCGTAAGCGGTGACTCCCGCGGGCAGGGTGAGCGCCGCCTGAGGGTGGCTCAGCAGGATGGTCTGGCCACTAGCCAGCGTCGTCGGGTTTCCGGGCAGGTTGCTGAGTAATTGAGTGGAGGACGCGGTGGATGCACCATTGGAGAAACACCTCACTTCGTAATCGGAGAGGCTCACATCGGCACCTGTGCCATTGTAAATTTCCAGGTACTTGTTGTTGCTGGAACCTTCGACGTACTCGCTGATGATGAGGTCGGTGGTCGTCGGCGAGGTGACGGTGGTAACATCGACCCGGTAGCCCGTGGCACCGTCGACCGCATTCCAGTTCGCGGTGAACGAATCGTAGGTGACGTCGCTAGCCGCCTCGGTCGTGGGTGCGGCAAGCTGCGAGGTCGTCTGGCTCGCCGAGGGCGAGTTGCCGCTGGTGCCGCTGGCATTCGCCGCGCGGACCCGCACGTGATAAGCGGTGTTGGCGGCGAGACCGGTGACCGCGCGCGAGGTGCCCGAGACGCTGAGGTTTTCGTAGCCGCTGGCGAAGCTGGTGAATCCGGAGTCGGTCGCGAGGTCGAGGCGGTAGGATGCGGCGCCGGTGACGGCCGACCAATTCACGGTGAAGCCGGTGGCGGTGACCGAAGCAAAGGTCGGCGCGGACGATGGATCGGCGACCAGCAGCACTGCCTGGAACGACGGCGCGGAAGCGGTCTTGTAGTCGATGTTCGAGCCGCTGTTGTTGTAGGGATAGATCGCGAAGGTGTACGTTGTGCCCGCAGCGAAGCCGGTGAAGGACGAGTAGGATGCCGCATCGCCCGCGAGGTTCACAGCTCCCGAGCCATCGGCGACGTTGGTGTCATTGGTTACCGCCGTCCCGTCGGCGGGCGCGTTGACCGATGAGCTGCTCACCAGCAGCAGGTAGCCGTCGGCCGCGGCCGCGGTCCAGGTGGCGGGGATGTTCGAGGTGGTGATGGTGCCCGCGGCAAAGCCCGTGACGTGCGAGGCAGGCTCGGTTTTCAAGGTGGTGAAACTCTGCACACCACCGTAAGTGGTGCCCGCGCTGTTAGTCGCGTAGGCTTGGAAATAATGAGTGGTGTTGGCGCTGAGGCTCGAGAGCGCGGCATCGATCAACCCGGTCCCACCGGAGGCCGACGCCGACTGCGTGACGCCGGACTCGCCCAGCTCGGGTGTTGCGTCGGTGGTGCTGGAGACAAAGCCCCGGGCGGTCACCTCCGCGCCGCCGTCGGCCGAGACATTGCCGTTGAGCGTGGCGGTGTTGGCGCCGACCGAAGTCGCCGCCGAAGTGGTCACCGTGGGAGCCGACGCGCCGGCGCTGACGATGATGTCGCCGGTCGCGTAGGTGATGTCGTAGTTGGAGGCAGTGAAGGTGCCGCCGGTCGCCGCCGAGGGCGTCACCTGGTCCTCGTAGGTTCCCGCGGCATCCTCCGCCGCCGCTCCGGTGCCGTAGCTGATCGTCACCGAGCCGATGGTTTCACTGTCAACCAATCCCGAGCTGGTGAATGCGGTGGATCCCGCGCCGCCGGTGAGCGCCTGGCCAATCACCTTGTTCACGTTCGTTGCGGTGATCGTGAGCGCCGCGGGCGTGATGTCGGCAGTGAGCGTCGGCTGCGTCACCGTGTAGTTCGCCGACGGCGCGTTGTAGCTGCCGGTGCGGCTCAATGACTTGCCGCTGCCGGCGGCGGCGGTGGCGAATGCCCAGGTGACCGAGCCGGTGACCGATGCGGATTCGCCATTGGCCAAGCCGGAATAGGCGGGCGTGCCGGTGACGGATGCGGACGTGCCGCCGTCGTAGGTTTTGTTCGACGCGCTGAGTCCGGTGATCGTGAGTTCCTTCTGTGCCACCGTGCCGCTGACCGCGACGTTCACATTCGAGGCGCCCAAGCTGCTGAGCACCACGTTGCCCGAGGGGCTGCCGGCAGCCGCGTTGGCCGCCAGACGGACGTAGACGGTGGTCGAGGCAATCGTACCGGCGGCACCCACCGTCGTGGTCGCACCGAACCCGCTGTCGGCGGATTGCGACACTTCGAAACCGGTCGGCGGAGTCACGAGAACACCGGCCGACATGTCGACACCGGATACCGAAAAGGAAGTCGCGTCCGAAGCGGTGCCGTAGGTCGTGCTCAGCGCCGATGGGGTGCCAGTGGTGGAGATGGTGGGGGTGGTGGCGACGCCTGTAGTCCACTGGAAGTTGTCGATCATGAGGCGCTCGCCAGTGGAGTTGGTCACACGGACCATGAATTGTCCCGATGTGACGGCTGTGGCCGAAGGCAGTGAAAATGTGTAGGTTTTCCAATCACTCGATCCCAGGTAGGCGTTATTGATCGTTGTGCCGGTGCTTGTCCAATTCGTGCCTGAGTTTGTGCTGTATTCGATCGTGTAGCTCGGATCCGGGGAATTGTCCCATCGACGAACGGCGAAACCGAATGCTGAGATGGTGGCGGATGAATTGAAGGTCGCTGCGAAGCGACTCCCTGCGGCATCCCTAAGTCTCCACGAGTAAGTGCCCAGCGCTCCCGCGAAGCTGTCTTGCACAGTGGTCGTGTTTCGGATGATGTTCGTTCCTTGAAATGACCAGTTGGATTCCGAGTAAGTGTGGTTGCCGTAACTGCCTAACGCGGTTGTTCCTGCCTGAGTCCAGTTGCCAGCGGTGTCAAAGTTGATCGTGCTTGTCGTCTGCCCCCGCCCCGTCTGCGCCATCAACAAGAACGCCGCACTGGCAAGTGCGGCGCGGGCGGTCGTGCGGGTGATGGCATGCAGCGTCTGGCGGAGGACGATGCTGGGTTGCTTCTGGCCGAGGGACGGCGGGGTCATAGCGGGTATGGGGGTTGGGATGAGGATCAACGAAAATACAATCACGCAAACGCGCCGGATCCAACCCGAATCGCGCCTTTTTGTGAACCGGAAAATTGCAACGAAATCTTCACTGAACAGAGTTTTGGCCTCCTCTTGCGGGCAATCGGAGTGGGACATGCCCGCTTGATGATTCCCGTAACCCTTGTGATTCAATCAACTTTGACCCAACCCCTTCTGGCTTTAGCAAGTGTTATGATTAAATTTAGATGGCATTATGAATCATTTTTCCCGACCTGCCGCACCAAGCGCTCCCCCACGTTGCTTGGCAAGTGGTCGGCAATCCACTATCCAAGCAGGCATCCATGCGCACTGCCCCCTTCCGCAGCAAGTCGGCCCGACTCTTGATCCCCCTGATGCTGGTACTCTTTGTCGGCGTGTTTTGGATTCGGGAATGGCGCAGCGAGCCGTCGCAAGCGGGCGAGCCAATGGCGCAAGTCACGAATGCCGATGCCGCGCAGCAGGTAACCGATCATTCCCCGCTCAGCGATGTTGCCATGGATGAGCGAGGCCGCGTCGGTGATTCATCCGTGCCGATGCCTGAGCTGACGCGTACCGACACGCCAGCTTCTGGCAAAGGCGAAGGCGGCTCGCAAAAATTCGCGGCGTCGGCCGATGATGCGCGTGCGGTTTCCGACGACGACGTTGCGTGGATGATCCACGACGCGGGTATGCCGCGGGCGTTTGTGCTGGCCCTTGATGAAGCGTGGGTGCGGACCCCGGACGGCAAGGGCGAGAGCGTCTCGATCGACGCGGGCGACGCAGAGGAATTGGAACAGCGGATCTTGGAAACGGCAGAGCGCCTCAGTTTGCCGGTGATGGCGGTGCTGTTCGAAGACGGACTGGAGCGGAGCGACATGACGCGACGGATCGTCACGCCCGCGGTGACAGTGAAAACAAATGGGGCTGGCAACCCCGCTGAAATCGCATCGGCCGCAGGCGCGGCATCGTGGGAGGCACCGTCGTACGCGCCGGATCATCTGGTGTTGCAGATCCCCGGTGTGCTCGCGCCGTTGCGCGCAGCGGCGGCGCTGGCGTCGGTGGACGGCGTCGAATTTGCCGAACCGCAACTGGCACGTCTGCAATCGAAAAGGGCGATGCCCAACGACTCGCTGATCAACCAGCAATGGCACCACAAGTTCAACAACCAGACCGGCGCAGTCTCCGGCACCGACCTCAACATCGAAACCGTTTGGGCCTACCCGACCGTCGGCGCGGGGTTTCGCGGGCGTGGTGTGCGCATCGGCATCGTCGATGACGGATTGCAAACCGCGCATCCCGACCTGACGACGAACGTTGATACCGTCAACGACAAGGACTGGAACGGCAACGACAACGATCCCAATCCCGGCTCGGTCGACGACCACGGCACGGCCTGCGCCGGCGATGCGGCGGCACGCGGCAACAACAGCATGGGTGGGTCCGGTTCGGCACCCGAGGCGACGCTGGTGGGCATGCGCCTGATCGGCGGCACCTCGACGGATTCGATGGAAGCCGAGGCGATGAACTACCTGCCGCAGTTGATCCAGATCAAAAGCAATAGCTGGGGGCCAAGCGACACCGGCACGGTGTTGGAGGCGCCGGGATCGTTGACCCGCGCCGCGCTCAAGACCGCGGCGGAAACCGGACGCGGCGGCAACGGAACGATCTTCACCTGGGCGGGCGGCAACGGCCTCGGATCGAACGACAACTCGAACTACGATGGCTATGCCAACTCGATCTACACGATCGCCGTCGGCGCGTTCGACAGCCAGTCGCGTCAGGCGTACTACAGCGAGCCCGGCGCCAACCTGGTGATTGTTTCGCCATCCGGCGGAACCTCGCCGGCGCTCGGCAAGACCACCACCGACCGCACCGGCTCGGCAGGCTATTCCAGCGGCGACTACACCAACAGCTTCAGCGGCACCTCGTCGGCGACACCCACGGCCGCAGGCGTGATTGCATTGATGCTCGAGGCCAACCCGAATCTCGGCTGGCGCGATGTGCAGGAAATCCTGCTCCGCTCGGCAAAAAAAGTGAATCCCGGCGACAGCGACTGGACGACCAATGCGGCAGGCATCCAGCACAACCACAAATTCGGCAGCGGGTTGATCGACTCCGCAGCGGCGGTGACGATGGCTCAGGGCTGGACCAACCTTTCCGGTCAATTGAAACACACGATTGCCCAGACCGGCCTCAGCATCGCTATCCCCGACCAGAACACGTCGGGCATCACCCGCCAGTTCGTCGTTTCTCCCGCCGACAATCTCCGCACGGAGCATGTCACGGTCACGGTAAATATCAACCACACCGCGCGCGGCAACATGGCGATCACGCTCACCTCGCCATCGGGTACGGCGAGCCGCCTCACCGAGGTTCACAGCGACTCCGGCGACAATTTTTCCAACTGGACGCTCATGTCGGTGCGCAACTGGGGCGAGGACGCGGCCGGCACCTGGACGCTCAACATCAGCGACAGGAGCGCAACCGGCAACAGCACCGGCGGCACGCTCACCGCCGCCACACTCGACATCTTCGGCGCGTCCGCAGTCCCGGTCAATCCGCCGCCGGTCGTGGCGCTCACCTCACCCGCCGCGGGTGCGGTCTTCTCACCGGGCGCGACCGTGGCCCTCGCCGCCAGCGCGACCGACCGCGATGTGAACGGTGCCACCAGCTCTGTGCAACAGGTGGAGTTTCTTGTGAATGGACAGCCGATCCACACCGACACCACCGCACCATACAGCTTCGCCTGGCAGCCGACCGTCGGCACCTACTCAATCGCCGCGCGCGCGACCGACACCGAAGGTGCCTCGGCCACCTCGATCGCCGTCAGCATCGAAGTGCGAAACCAGATCCCGCTGGTCACGGCCGCGACATTGAGCGTCGGCGCCGAAGCGTTCAGTGATGAACTGGTGAGCGTGCTGGAGCCCGCCGCCAGCGATCCCGAGGGCGCGGTGCTCTCGTTCACTTATCAGTGGCAGTCGAGCGTCACCGGCAGCGCATGGAGCGATGCGGCCGGATTCCAATCCCCCACCCTGCCCGCCTCGCCCGATCTCGCCGCCAAGCTGTGGCGCTGTCTCGTGCGGGCGAATGACGGGTTCTCGTTGAGCGAGCCGTTCGCCACCGCGACCGTCTCGATCCGCAACCGCCCGGTCACCAGCGCCACGGTCGGCACGCCCTACACCTACCAGCCCGGCTTGTACGTGCCCACGGTCGGCGCGGATTTCCAGCGTCAGGCGATCATCCAAGAATTCAGCCAAGGATCGAATAGCGGCGAGTGGGTCGAAATCCTCATGCTCAAAGACGGTAGCCTTGCCTTATACGACATCGAGGACAGTAGCGGCAACTACCTGCTCCTTCTCGACGATCCGGTGTGGGACGACATTCCCGCCGGCACGCTGATTGTGATTTTCAACGGTGCGATCATCGATCCCCTGCTGCCGGCACAGGATACCAATCCCCACGATGACGGGCGGATGGTGCTTTCTTCCTACAACGATGCGTACTTTGACTTTCTCACCGACTGGCCCGCGCTCGGCAATAGCGGTGATGGGATCCTGCTCAATGACGCCGACAACGTCGCGGTCTCGCAGGTCGGCTACGGCAACAACCTGAGCATCCCGCCCAACATCGGCACGGTGAACAGCGGACGCGCCGCGTACTACGCCGGGGACAGCGAAGAAGGCGTGACCGTTCCCGGCAACTGGCGCACGACCACTGCATCGACCGCGCGCGCCATGCGGATCCAGCGCGCCCCCGGCGACCTGTTCTTCTCGGAATACGTCGAAGGCACCAGCAACAACAAGGCGGTGGAAATCTACAACCCGTCAAATGTGGCGGTCGATCTCTCCGCGGCTGGGTATCAGGTGTTGAATTACGCGAATGGCGCGGCGACACCCAACGGCACAATCACGCTGACCGGCACGATCGCAGCCGGCGGAGTCTATGTCGTGGCAAACAGCTCTGCCTCCACCGCGATCACCGCCCAGTTCAAGAGTTCGTTGCTCAGCTTCAACGGCGACGATGCCGTGGCGCTGCGCAAGGGTGGGGCGAGCGGCACACTCGTCGATGTGATCGGGCAGATCGGATTGGATCCTGGCACCGCTTGGTCGGCGAATGGCGTGAGCACGTTTGACACCACGCTGCGACGCAAATCGACCATCGCCCAAGGCGATACCAACGGATCCGACGCATTCAATCCGTCGATTGAGTGGGACGCATTTCCGGTCGATACGTTTACCGGCCTCGGCTCGCACACCGGCCCGGCCTCGGGCCCGACGATGTCACTCACGCTGTCTCCATCGAGCATTGCCGAGAATGCCGGAACGGGAGCCTCCACCGGCACCCTCACCCTCTCCGCCGCCACCACCCAGGCGTTGGTGGTCAACCTCGTCTCGAGCGACACCAGCGAGGCGGTTGTTCCCGCCTCCGTCACCATCGCCTTGGGAGCAAGCAGCGCGACCTTCGTCATCGATGCGATCGATGACGCGGACTCTGACGGCACGCAGAGCGTCAGCATCACTGCCGTGGCCGCGGGCTACGCCGATGCCGTGGCGATGCTCAACGTCACCGACAACGAGCCGTCGATCGAGGGCGTCACCCCCGGCACGCCCAACAACGCGGCCAACACCACTTTCATCCAGAACATCCGCTCGGGCGTGTTTGGTCAGCCCCCGCTCTACGCGCTCGACCCGGCCACCCAACTGCCGCCCGGACTTGCGTTCGACACGGTCACCGGCGTTCTTAGCGGCACGCCGACCACCGCCGGCAGCTATCCAATCGTCATCCGCCGCAGCAATACCTTCGGCGAGACCGCGAGCCAGAGTTTCACGCTGACCGTTGCCGCCGGCAGCGGGCCCGTTCCGGCATCCGTCACAGCGAACGCGGCCTCGAAGGTCTACAGCGACGCCGACCCCGCGCTCACCTACACGGTCTCGGGACTAGAGCCGGGTGATTCGCTGACCGGCTCGCTGCAACGCGAGGTCGGTGAAAACGCCGGAACCTATGCGATCACACAGGGCACGCTCGACGGCGGATCGAAGTACGCGATCACCTTCACCGGAGCGTCGTTTTCCATCACGCCCAAGGCGCTCGGCGCGAATGACATCACGCTCGTGCGCGGTAGCGACGGAAGTTTCACGGCATCGGCTGCGGGAATGTCGGGTTTTTCCTTCAGCTACATCGGTCGCAACGGCACCAGCTACGGACCGAGTGACGACGCGCCCACGGCCGATGGCGAATACATGGTCACCGCCACTGTGAATAATCCGAACTTCACCGGCACGAAGAGCGAGGACTTCACCATCGGTGGCGAACCCGTGGAAATCGCGCCGTTCAAGGTGACGTCGATCACGATGAGCGGTGCCTTGTGTACGCTGGCCTGGGAATCGCAGGCGGGTCTCGACTACACGATTGAGGCGACCACCGATCCTGCCAACCCGCAGTCGTGGGCACCTGTGGCGAGCGGCATCGCCGGGTCCGCCAACTTTACTTCCACCACGCTCGATCTCTCGACGACGCCGCATGCCGCATCTCGATCACTGTTTCTGCGCATCAAGGCCAGTCGCTGATGGGCAACGTTGATGGGAGATTCGAGATCGGCTCTTGGCAGAGAAAGCGGTGCGCGGAGCACCGGGGAGCGTCGGTATCTTGCCGGCCCCGCACGGCGTCCCGCAGGGCGCCTGAAAGGCGACTGCATGGTCACAGTCACACACGCGGAGCACATCGTTTCCGCTGACTCGAGTCATCCGAAAAAAACTTCAGCGCGATTCGCCCTGCGGTGCGGAGGCGGCTTCCTGTGCGGCCACCGCCTTCACGCGAAGGAAGAGATTCGGCGATCCGGCAAAGACCGTGGAGGCGAGGTCGATGCTGGTCGATGTGCCCTGCTGGCCGGATGACGCGATACCCGATTGGACCGGCTGCCATGATTGGGGGTTGGCAGGATCGGTGGTGGCTTCGATCGTGTAGCTGACACCGATTTGTGACTCCCAGCCGAGCTGGCAGAGCAACCCTTCGATCTGGATCGAGGTGACCCGGAATGGCAGCAGCGTGATCGGGCCGCCACCTCCGCCACCACCGGTATCGCTCTGCACGGTGATGACCGGTGCCTGGACCGCGGTGCTGCCACTGGCATCAACGCTGCGGACAAAGGTCATCGCACCCAGGTAGAAATTGCGTTCGGTGTTCGGGCCGGCGTTGCTGTTGCTCGCAACAAACCGGGTGATGCCCCCGCTTCCGGCCAGATTACCCTCAATGTCGCGGCCTGCTGTCTTGAGCCGATAGCTGTCGGCGCCGGTGAGGGTGAATTCGAGCAGCAGTCCGTCGCCGGTGTAAGGAATCCCGCTGTCGCGCCCGTTCACGGCATCATCGATGCGGTAATTGGTTCCCCCACCGGCGAAATAGAACCGCACGCGTGAAGTGCCCGATGTGTTGGTGAGTGAGACGCCAGAGCTGCCGCCGTTGTCGATCCAGTTGTTATCGATACGGATCGAGAAGGCATCACCCGTGGCCATCACCGACGGCAGGTCGCGTGCGGCACTCGACACACCTCCGTTGTTCGCCCACAGACCGAAACCTTTGGATTCGCCGACACTGAGATTCGGACTGCTCGACTGGTTGGCGAGGAAATGACCGGCCGAACCGGTGGAGGTGAGCGACCACGTGCCAAAGCCAGTTCCGTGATTGGAGCTGTTGCTCCACGAAGAGTAATCCACCGCGCTGTCGCTGCCGGTGGTTTCCGTGCCGCTGGTCTGATAGGTGCCGCTGATGGTCAGCGCATTCGCGCCGATGGCAAGCGGCATCTCGGCGGTCCACGACCACTCGCCCGTGCCGGATCCGCGCGGGATCGATCCGGACAGGCCGCTGAGCGGATGTGCCCAAGTCAGGCCGTTGGAGAACCGGGCACCGGCGCGGCCGGTCATTGCGTAGCTCGATGTACCCGCGGCAAGCGTCAATTCGGCGGCCGGCGCGTCGATGCGGATCGCATCCTCCGCGAGCGGCTCGGCCGCAGTCGTGGCCTGCACGGATGACGATGGTGTCGAGTCGCCCGCGGCATTCGTCGCGACAACCCGATACGAATAGGCGGTTGCGGCAGTGAGCCCGGTGTCGAGGTGGTTGGTCGACTGCATGGTGGCGGCGGGAAGCGCGGAAGCGTTGCGGAAGATCTTGTAAGATGTTGCGCCCGAAGAAGCGCTCCAGGAAAGCCGGATCGATGAAGACGACTCGGCGACGGCGCTGAGGCCTGTGGGCGTTGCGGGCGGGTCGTTGACGCTGGCCGCGCTGACCGCGAGGTTCCAGTCGGCCCCGCCGTTGTTGTCCCATGTGCCGGTGCCATTCTCCGGGGCGGTCGTGAAAACCATCCGCAACAACGTCGTGCCGGCGGGCGGCGTGTAGGTCCAGGTCCACTTGCCGTTCGACTGGGTCATCGCCGGGCGCGGCACGATCCGGTTGGTCCACTGGTCGGGCGCAAGGTGAATGTAGACCTGTCCTGCGGACGCCAGCGGACGATTGGCGGGGTCGTAAGTGATCGTCACGGGCGATCCGGCGACGGCTGGGTCGGGCGACAGGGAAACGGTTGGTCCTACATTGCTGCCACCACCTCCGCTGCTTCCCGCGCCGCTGTAGTCGTCGACCCACACATGCTGGATCTCGGACTTGTGGAGGTTGCCCTTCGCATCGGTCGCCTCAATGTAGTAATCGAGCAGTTTGTTGCGGAACCCGGGCAGGTTCGCTTCGGTGATCTTGAGGAAATAATAATCGGCCACCTCATTGGTCGGCAGGAAGTAATCGATCTGGCTGTTCGCGGCGGCAGCGTTGAGCGCTGCACGCGTTTTCGGCAGCACGCGTTTGTTCATCGAGAGTGTGACCCACCCGCCCACCTCACCGCCTCCGGCGTAGGTCTCGTTCTGGTTGCTTGCGAGAGGATTCACGCCGTCGTTGTCGATGCGCACCTTGACCTTCACGTTGCCATCGGGAATGCCCGACACGTCGTAGGCGTGTGTCCAGATGTAGAACTCGGAGTTCATCCGTTTGAGGAAGCTGCCGTCGACGCCTGGCACGTTGTTGAACCAACCGAACGTGTAGCCGCCCGGGTTGTAGGGAAACCGCTGGGGCTTGAGCACAGTGGGCGGCGTCCTGTCATTCGCGCGGCGCAACACGGTCATCCACGGCTGGAGTTTCTCGACCGCGCGGCGGGTGGCCAGACCCGGCTTCATCTCGTCGTCGTTGCCAAGTCCGCCATAGTAGTTGAATCCCGAGTCGAGCCCGGCGAGGTAGATGTGCCAAGCGAGTTCGACGTCGTTCGGATTCGTCCACGATCCGTCCCAGTCATATGGGGCCTGGATTTTCCAGTCCTGCACGTCACCGCCTTCGTCGCGCAGGATTTGCTCGGCCGTCTCGCACCAGTTGGCACCGGCCATCAGCGGCGCATAGCTGTAGAACTTGAGCGCGAACCCCGGCGTCTCCATGTCGACCTGCGTGCCGGGGACGGTGGTGACACCGCGGTTCGCCACGGTGACGACCGGCGGCTCGATCCACTTCAGGAAATACGGCGAGCCGTAATCCATCTCAGGAAAGATCCAGGCACCGTCCTCGATGTGCGCGTCCTGCGCGGCGGCACCATGCGAGTTGACGAAGTCCTGCGGCGTGGTCGGCCGATAGCCGGCGGATGCCGAGCCGTTGAACAACTGCGGCGTCGCCTCGAACCACGAACTCGATCCCCCGCCCCAGGCGTTGTCGCCGTCGGTGGAAGGCATCACGATCACCGGTCGCGTCGGGTCGGTCGCATGCGGCGCGATGAATGTGCCGATCTTGCCAATGCCCTCGTTGGCATAGCCGTAGCGGTACGACAGCACGTCGTCGGAGGGCACCGCGATCATCCGCTTTTCCGCGCCGGTCTCGGGGTTCACATACTTCACCCGGTGGAGTTGGTAGGCATACGGGCTCACGTTCCATGCGGCATTGCCGGGATTCGGTTCGCCGTACCACCACTGCGAGACATTGTCGAATCGCGGACCGATCTGGTCGGCGCGGTTCGGCGGACTCGAGTAAATGTTGAATGTTCCCGTCGGATTCGCGCGATCGTTGTAGCTCGGGCTGGTGCGGCTGATGTGGTGGCTCGGCACGATGATCCACTCGTACCCTTCGTCGGCGAGTACGTCGACGATGTGGCGGGAATAGCCCATCTCGGTCGGGAAAAACCCCTTCGAGTGATCGCTGAGGTTGGAGTTGCCTCCCCAGGCTTTCCACCACGCCTGCTTGAAGATCCGCACCTCCTTGCGCAGCACGGATTTGGGCAACAGCGGTGCGAGCGAGTGGTGATAGGTGAAACCGACCAGATCCATCCGTCGCGATCCCGACGGCGTGAGCCATCCACGCGCCTCGCGGTAACCATTGTTCCAGCCACCGCCGTACCCGAGATGGCCACCCGCCCCAAGTTGGCGGACGTTGTCGATGAGTGATCCCGAGTAGCTGATCGCGAAGCCGCCGCGGTTGTCGAACGAAGACAGCGAGTTGCGCGGACCCGACTGGTACGCATTCCGCCGGTCATCGAGGCCGAAGATGTCGGTGAGGTTGTTCTCCGGATGCTGGCTCGGACTGAGCCCGCCGTAGTTCTGCGACGGCTTGAGCACGATCGAATCCCATGCGTACTGGACGCGGCTCGTCTGGTTGCCATTGGCATTCCACTCAGGCCAGTAGGTCGGCTGATGGTTGTGCCAAAACCGCGAGACATGCACGGTTTGCGCGACAAGCGGGTCGGCTGAATGAACGGCGGCAAACAGCATGCAGAGCAGCGCCGGCCGGAAAATCGGCGAAATCATGGGTTTCATCGTCAACACGACGATTGTGCCATCTTGTGCGGCAGACTCAAGCAGGATGCGCGATCATCAACCCGGGCTCCGGGATGCTTCGCGCATTCAATTCCACCATGCTCCAACTGCTTTTTGAAACATACCTTTGAGACGCCGCACCATGCGCGTGCTTTTTGTCGGTTTGCGTCGGTCGAGCGATGACAGTCTCGGGTCGGGAGCGGGCAAGGACCATCGACGATGAGGAGTGAACGGATGGCGCGGCGAGGAATCATGCGCCACTTCATCAATCAGCGCCACCCAGGCATCCAGCGATGCGCTGCGCGAAAACCCGTCGTGCACATGAGCTGCAGCTCGTCGCGAGAGTGATTCCCAGCGGACGCAATCGGACGCAAGATGCGCCAGCTCGCGAGCCACCTCGTCCGGATCATTTTCGCATAGGCAGCCGGTGACGCCGTCAACGACCAATTCCGGAATGCCACTGCGGATGGCGCGCACCACCGGCACGAGTCCAGCGGCCATCGCTTCAAGCAAGGCGACCGGAAGCCCCTCGTAGTCGGACATCAGAACAGTCGCGTGGGCATCAGCCAGCTCGCGCCTCACCGCAGCGGGCTCAAGCCGTCCTGCGAAGGAAATTCTCTCCGCAAGACCGGCGGTCGAGACGATCGATTCCAGATTCGTGCGCTCTTCGCCGTCGCCGATCACACGGCATTCGATGCGCGGCTCGGCACGGCAGGCGCGGATCATCGCGTCGATCACGTGCGAGACACGCTTCTGGTATCCGACGAGACGACCGACATAAACCACGCGGAAAGACTGTTTCTTCCATGCTGCGTGATCCGGCGGGATGTCCACCCCATAGGGAATCACGCGCACGTCAACCTTTGGAAACCAGTCGCGAGCCAGCGATCCGATTTCATGCGAAACAGCAACCCACACGCCCCTCCCGGCGCGCGGACCGGTCTGTTCCGCGAGCGCCCAGTAGACCGGATCATCCGAATGCAGGGTGAAGATCCATGGAAGCCCTCGCCGCTCGGCGATCCGCGCGGCGTAGTGCATCGCGGGCAGGCATTGGGGCAGATAGACATCGGGGCTGCAGCCATCGAGAAACCGCAGCGTGCGACGGACGTCGTCCTCCAATGCGGGATCGAGATTGAAAAACCACTCGGACACAAACTCCGAACCTGTGAGGTCGGTCGCGGTGAAATCCGCGCGGACGGAATTGCTGGCGAGATCGGTGAAGGTCAGGGTGAGCCAAGGAGGCGTGCCTTGCGACGGTGTGAGGGAATCATCCATCACCGCGTCGAGGTTGATGGTGAAAATCGCCGCACCGACAGTCGTGGCCGAGACGAGGGACGCGGCGGATGCATGGAGGAATGACAGGAGGATGGTGGTCGTCATCATGGGATTGGTGGATGAGTTCGAGGCTCCTCGCGGAGCACAACGCACCGATCCACCCATTCGCCTTGGCACGGTATGGGCGTGCTTTCACATCATGGCCGGGCAACGACACAGGGCACGCATCAGTGAATACACTGATACCTGCCGCGCAGGATCGCGGAGGGCTGGTTGCCGGGATTCACGCCCCCGATCGTGCCGATCCATCAAAATCCCTCGAACAACCGGGGAAGCAGATCCGCATAGCGCTTCCAGCGGCCGATGCTGCCGGTGTGGACCGGAGCGCGCACGGCCGCATAGCTCGGCGATGAGGCCGGGCTGTCGGCCCGCGTGCTGCGGTAGTCCGCCTGCGCCGGGTCCCAGCGCAGCCCGAGGAACTCGGTGATGCTCCTCGCCTCGTTGTCGAAGTCCGTGCAGAGCGTTTCATACGACACCTCGCGCCAGCCGCATTCGTCACCGAGGCATTCGCGCAAAGTTTCCCACACGGACATCATCGACCGGTAGTCCTCGACCGCGTCCTGCTCGCGCATCCAGCCGATGTTGCCGCTTTGGGGCAACACCGGCAGTCGATAACAACTCAGCAGGATGTCACGCGGATCGCGGCGCGCCACCAGCAGCTTCGTTTCAGGAAACGGACGCAGCACGAACGGCAGGAAATCCGTGAGGTTCGGGTTCTTGTCGAGCACCAGCCCGTCGGAGGAAAGCGAGGGTCGCAGCATGGTGACGCGCCGCAGGTAGTCGCGACGGGTGAGCGCCAGATCATCGCGCGACACCTCGCCGAGGCCGTCGATGCTCGGCCCCTCGGGCACGTTGGGAAACAGCGTTTCGCGGATCGACGACGCGAGCGCATCCTTTTCGTCGATGTCGGCGACGGCGGGGTGGGCCGCGAGCACTTGTTCAAGCAGCGTGGTGCCGCTGCGCGGGTGGCCGGCGAGGATCGCCATCGGCGGCAGCGGTGAAACCGGCACCGCCTCGCGCCAGCGGCGCATCGTTTCCGGTTGGAGCATTTCACAGAGCCGGCGGTTGCGCTCGAGCACCTTCTCGCGCACGCGGCGCGCAAGGCGGATCTTGTCGGCGAACCCCTCCTCCAGCGCCTCTTTTGCCGTGCGCCACGCACGCACGGCATTCGCGGCATCCCCCAAGCGGTCGTTCACCTCGCCGAGCTCGTAAAGCGCCTGACTCCGCAGCCCCGCCGGCACGACCGGATGCGTGCAGCGATCGAGCAATGCGGCGGCCTGGTCAAGCTCACCGCGCCGCGCGGCGATGCGCCCCGCCGTCAGCACGGTCATCGCATCCCGACCGTCGAGCTTCAACGCGCGGCCGATCCAATCGGCCGCTTCGTCCATCCGTCCCGCACGTTCCGCCAGCCGCGCCATCGACGCCAACGCGGTCGCCCGCTCGCCCGAGGCCGTGATGCTGCGCCAGGCGGCCATCGCCCGATCCTCCTCGCCAAGCAACTGGAACGCGTCCGCCGCGGCACGCATCGCGGCAAAATTCCCCCGCGCGATCTTCATCAGTCGCATCGCCGACGAGCGCGCCTGATCATACTCGCTCACCGCCAACGCGAGCGACACCAGGTCGATCTGCACCGTCGGCAGCATCGGCTCTTTGCGGGCCAGCGCGCGCATCGCATCCAAGGCCCCTGCGGCGTGGTTGTCCTCACCATAACGTCGCATCACCTCGCGACGCTCCAATTCGACCTGATGCCACCGGACCGGGTCCACTTTCACGCCCGCAAGGATCCGGCATCCCCCCCCTCCCGCCAAGGATCTTCACAGGGAGAAATGAGCCCGGTGCATCATGATGAACGACAATAAAACAAACGGTCGTCATAGGAAATTGTTGTAATCTAAGATTACAACA
>VHCM01000036.1 GCA_016871685.1 Verrucomicrobiota bacterium | reverse complement strand
GACTCGGATCCATCCGCCAGCGCCGATCTGCTCAAAGTCCAAGTCACCCGCTTGTTCTGGAGTCAGTTGGGCACCTCGCTCAATCCGCGCGAGCGGAGAAGATGAACATGAAGTATACGGAATCGGGTCGGACCATCAAAGTCGCGACCCGTGTCGCCTACGATGGTTCCGCCTCTCTCTCAATCCCAATTTCCCCATCACCAATCCCCCAAGCCTTTCTTCACACTTGAAACCGACCACTTAAAACTTGTCACTCCGCCGGGATGCCGGGCGTGATTTGTCAAGATTTGCAGCCTGACCCCATTTTCGTGATGTGGAGTTCTTTGAGTTGCGCGTCATCGATCGCGCACGGGCTGTTGGTCATCGGGTCGGTGCCTTTGTAGGTTTTCGGGAAGGCGATGACCTCGCGGATGCTGTCTTCGCCGGCCATGAGCATCGCCAGGCGATCGAGTCCGAGGGCGATGCCGCCGTGCGGAGGAGCGCCGAAGCGGAAGGCGTCGAGCAGGTGACCGAACTTCACCTGTTGTTCCTCCTCGCCGATGCCGAGCACGCCGAACATCTTCGCCTGCAGGTCTTTTTCGTGAATCCGGATCGATCCGCCGCCGAGTTCGTATCCATTGAGCACCACATCGTAGGCGACGGCGCGCACCGCGGCGAAGTCGCCCGCGTCGAGCAACGGGACATCGGATGGATTCGGCCGGGTAAACGGGTGATGCACCGCTCCCCAAGTGCCCGATTCCGGATCCTGCGCGAGCAATGGGAAATCGACCACCCAGAGGAAATTCCATGCGTCGGTGCCGGAGGTGAGGCCGAGCATCGATGCGCATTCCGTGCGCACGCGGCCGAGGACCGACGAGACCATCTCGCGCGATCCCGCGACGAAGAAGACGAGGTCGCCGTCCTCGACACGCAGTCGCTCGAGCAACGCCTGTTTTTCCCCATCGCATAAAAATTTCCACAGCGAGCACTTCACCTCTCCCTGCTCATGCTTGAGGAACGCGAGCGTCTTGACGCCCAGTCCGAGCTGAACGGCCAGCTCGTTGAGCCGGTTCATCTGGCCGGTGGTGATGCCGGCGAGTCCCTTGGCGTTGATCGCGCGGACCACACCGCCGCCGTCGATCGCGCCGCGGAAAATCTTGAACTCCGTTCCGGCGAGAAGCTCGCCGAGGTCGGTGATCTCCATGGCGTAGCGGGTGTCGGGTTTGTCCGAGCCGAACCGGTCCATCGCATCGGCGTACGTGATGCGGGGAAACGGGACGGGCACCTCAATGCCGAGCGCCGAGGAGAACATCGATGCGAGCATGCCTTCGACGAGGCGGATGATGTCGTCCTGGCCGACAAAGCTCGCCTCGATGTCGATTTGCGTGAATTCCGGCTGACGATCCGCACGCAGGTCTTCATCGCGGAAGCAACGCGCGATTTGGTAATACTTATCGAGGCCGGCGACCATCATCAGCTGCTTGTACTGCTGGGGCGCCTGGGGCAGCGCGTAGAAGTGTCCCGGATGAATGCGCGACGGCACGAGGAAATCGCGCGCGCCCTCGGGTGTGGGGTTCGACAGGACCGGGGTTTCGATCTCGGCGAAGCCGGCGTCGTCGAGGAACCGACGCGCAGCCGAGGCGATGCGGCTGCGCAGCCGGATGTTGCGGGCCATGCGCGGCCGACGCAGGTCGAGGTAGCGGTGTTTCATCCGCAGGTCCTCGCCGACGCCTTCCTGATCGAGCTGGAACGGCAGGACATCCGCCTTGTTGAGGATCTCCAGCGTGCGTGCGACCACTTCCACCGCGCCGGTGTCGATCTTGGCGTTCACCGCGCCAAGACGTCGGCGCACCGAGCCGGTGATCCGGACGACGTCCTCGTTCCTGAGCGTTTGGGCGAGCTCCGCGAGCGCCGCATGCTCCTCGGGGTGGAACACGCATTGGGTGAGCCCCTCGCAGTCGCGCAGGTCGGTGAAGATCACGCCGCCCAAGTTGCGCGATGAGTTGACCCAGCCGACGAGGGTGACGTCGGATCCGATGTGTTCCTCGCGGAGTTCGTTGCAGTGGTGCGTTCGCATGGCGGGATGGAGTCGAGTGGAAATCAACCGGCGATAAGCGGTCCGTCGGGTTGCGACACGCGTTCGGTGATCCATTCGACCGCTTGCGCGGCATCGACGGATTCCTCGGCACGGCTGGACAGTACCTTGAGTTTCAGTTGAGGAAATTCCGAGCCTACGACCAGCGCGAAGCGCGCGCCGGTTCGTTCGGCGAGTTGAAACTGCCTTGGCACCTTGGCATGGACGAGCGCGAAGTCGGTCGCGACACCGGCGCGACGCAGGCGCGTGACCAGCGAGAGCGCTTCGGCGCGCATCAACTCGTCGGCGACGACGACATAAACGTCGCAGGCCGGTGTGTGGCGCATCAGCCAGACCTCCAGGCGCATCAGGGCATGCGGAGTTTCCTCAATCAGGTTGCGGATCACATGGTCGCCCATCGCGAATCCCGCGGCGGGCAGATCGACCGCTCCATCCGTCACGGTGGCGACGAGCGAGTCGTAGCGTCCGCCGCCGGCGATGGCGCGCATCGAATGACGGGCGTCGAAGACTTCGAAGACCACGCCGGTGTAGTAGGCGAGACCGCGGACGATCGACAGGTCGGCCTGCACGAAGGTATCCATGCCGCGGGCCGCGAGATCGGCGAGGATGCTCCGGCAGGCGGGCGACGCACTTGCAGGATCGGCGATGAAGGCACGGACTTCATCCATGCCGGTGCCGAGCGCCTTGAGTCGGGAGTCCGCCGCGATGGCATCCATTCGGTCGAGTTTGTCCACCACCTCGAGCAGCTCCGCAGTGCGGTCGGCATCGAGACCGTGGTCCGTGGCGAATGCAGTCCATGCATGACGGTCGGAAATCCGCACGACGAAGTCACCTTCGAGGAACCCCAGTGCGAGCATGGTCTCCACGGCAAGCGCAACCAACTCGGCATCCGCCGCCGGACCAGCCTCGCCCAGGATGTCGGCGTTGAACTGAAGGAACTCGCGCCCCCTTCCCTTCTGCGGTTTTTCGTAGCGGAAGCATGGCCCGATTTCGAACCACTTCATCGGCTTTGCATGCTGACGCTGATGCTCACCTGCCAGGCGGGCGAGCGAAGCGGTCACTTCAGGGCGCAGCGTGACGTCGCGTCCACCTTGGTCGATGAACCGGAAAAGTTGCTTCGACAGCTCGCCACCGGATTTTTTCAGATACAATCCGGTGTCCTCGACAAGCGGTGTCTCGTATTCGACGAAACCCGCCCGACGCGCGGTCGATCGCCACGTTTCAAACAAGTAATTGCGGATTGCGCATTCGCGCGGCGTGAAGTCGCGGAATCCGGGAAGCGCTTGAAATGCCGGGCCTGCCATGGCGGACGGAGAGGATGGGCGCACGCTGCCGCAATTCAAGACGCGAATGTCGCGGCCACCGGCGAATCAGCCCGGGCCGTCGATGAGCCGGGAGCGGACCACCGGATCGTCGATCGCGCATGCCGCGTTCGCGCGTGAAAGCCGCCGCCGATGCCGTGCCACGAGGCGGTAGGCGGCGTCGCGCAGCGGACGCGGAATCGCGCGCAGCAGCACGAGCCAGCGCCACGCGCCGCCCAGCACGCGGCCCAGCTCGATCAGCGCGTCGCTGCGGAAAAACCGTGCGTCATCCGGCTCACGCAAGAGGACAACCGTCGCATCGCCGTTGTCCGGCTCGCACGACAGCCCGGGTTGCCGTGCTGGCTCGCTATTCAACGAGGCGATGAAAATCCGCTCTTGCGGATCCGCCCGGCAGACCCGGCGCGCCCAGCCGGCGCATAAGGCGCAATCGGAGTCGATGAAGAGAATCCAGCGCATGGCCGGATGATGCGGCAAATCATCGATCCGGGCCAGATTCCCGGATCGATTTTTTCTTGCCGTGGGCTGCCGGTTGATTCATGGTGTTCTCATGAACGCTATTTTAGAGCGGATCACCCGTACACCATGCACCCTCACCGACGGGCCCGAAGCACCATTGGCGATGAGGATTCGCGATTTGCCGGATCGCCAGCGTCCCAGGGAGAAGCTGCTGGAATTCGGTGCGGCTGCCCTCGACTCGTCCGAGCTGCTGGCCTTGTTCATCTCATCCGGCACGCGGGGTCGCAGCGCGATTGAAATCGGGCGCGAGCTGCTGGCTCGATTTGGCTCGATCTCGGCCTTGGGTGCGATGCCCGTGGCGGAGCTGGCCAAGATCCACGGCCTGGGGCCGGCCAAGGCGTCGAAACTTGCGGCGGCCTTCGAGCTGGGTCACCGCGCCGCGCGCGAAACCATCCGCGATTGTCCACTCGATTCACCCAAGCGAGTCCATGCTTGCTTCGCTCCCCAACTCGCCCATCTCGCCCAGGAGCAAGTCGTCGTCGCACTGGTCGATGTGCGGCTGCGCCACTTGGCGACCTCGGTGGTCAGCGTGGGCAGTGTCAGCGAATCCACCGCGCACCCGCGTGAGATGTTGCGGCCGGTCGTCACACGCGGTGCCCATGGTTTCATCCTCGTTCACAACCATCCATCCGGCGATCCAGCACCAAGCCGGGCGGACGAGCAGGTGACGCGCAGGCTGGTCGAAGCTGCACGATTGCTGCAAGTCGGCTTCTTCGACCATGTCATCATCGGCAGGCCCGGCGAAGGACGTGCGCCCTATTTCTCGTTCCGCGAAGCCGGTATCGTGAGTTGACGATGAGCGATTGCCGGGGAAGCGAACCGCGCGGAACACTGGTTTCAGCATTTCAGCACCAGAACCCGCGCTGCGCTGGGGTGCGGAAAGCGGAGTAACTTGGATTTCGAGTTATTCGGGAGCATTGCAGCTTTTAGCTTTTATTCCGAACCCGCGAGCCAGCCACTCCTCCCCGCGTCGACGCGTGTCCGCGGGTTGCCAAGACGCTGCGAAAGACTACCATCGGGGCGGATCCGCATGTACCGACTGCACCTCAAACGCAATTTGCGATCATTGCTGTTTCTGCTCGGGTTGGCAGCGATGCTCACCGCTGGCGGTGCCCTCTGGTGGGCCAACCACATCGGCATGCCGACAGCGTGGCGCGCAACCTTGGAGCGCGAACTGGCGAAAAAAGGCGCGCATGTCCGGCTCGGCGGATTGAGTTGGCTGCCGCTGCGCGGACTTGCTGCGACGGACGTCGTGCTCTTTGCCGATCCTGAGCTGCGCGCGGAGACCGCACGCCTCGGCCGGATGTTGATCGATCTGGACAAGACCAAGCTCGCACGCGGCATCATCCGCGTCACCCGGATCGAGATGAAGCAAGCCGATCTGCTGCTGCCGCTGGAACCCGGCAATCCCCAATCGCGCAAACTCCAAGTCGATGATGTCGAGGGCACCTTGTTGGTCAGTGGTTCCCGGCAATTCGAAATCCGGCGCGCCCGCGGCAGAGTGCACGGGATCGAGGTGAACTTCGATGCCCGCTTGCGCATGGCTCCTGCCAGCCCGGCCTCCTCGTCCGGACCCATCGCATCCGCGAATCCGGGTTACACGTTCGATTCTTGGCTCGACCTGCTGGAGTCGCTCGAAACAGCGGGTGAGTCGCCGCCACAACTGACGTTGCAACTCGAATGGGAAATCGGCAATCCGCGCGCGCTGCGGTCGGCGATCCGCTTCACCGCGGCATCGATCGGCAGGAGCGGGGTGATGCTCGACGACGTCGCGATCGACGCGGTGTTCGAGGAAGGCAGGCTCACGCTGCATTCCTTGCGGGCGCGCGACAAACGCGGACAGTTTCAAGCCACCGCGGATTATGACACCACCGGTGGTGACGGACGATTCGAGCTGACCTCCACGCTGGATGCGCCGACGGTACTCGGCGTGTGGTTCGGACTGTCGATGCCGAGGCAACTCGAGTTCGCCGACGGGTTGAAGATCAAGGCGCAGGGAGGATTTGAACGAAAACCAGGAAACAGTCTGCAAGTCCATGCGACAGGCGAGGCCGCAAGTGGGCCGATCCTCATGCGCGGCATCCGGTTCGATCGCGCGGAATCCCGGTTCTCGATCCGCGGCAAGGATTGGTTTCTGCGCGATGCCGTCCTGACGCATCCGCAGGGAACGGTGAAAGGCAAGGCGATGCTTCAGGGGCCGCAGGTGCGCATTGCCGCCGAGTCGGACCTGCCCGTCGACCATTACAAGGCGCTGTTCACATCCGAAGCCATGCACCGGCTGGTGGATGATTTCGATCCGCGCAAGGGAGCGACGTTTCACCTCAATGTTGACGGCGCGTTCGAGCCAAAGGTAGCGGGCTCATGGAGCGGCACAGGCACCGCGCGGATGACGGATACCGGATTCCGCAGTGTCCCGTTGCTCTCGGCGGAGTGCGCGTTCGGCACGACGCGCGACGAGCTTCGATTTTCCAACGGCAAAGTGGTCTTCGATTATCGCGAGGATCCGCTGCGACAGGTATCCGGTGGACCGACCGAAGGCACCGCCACGGTCCAGTCGGTGAGCTACCGGCGTCCGGCGGGAACGGTCGAGCTGCGCGAAATCGGGGGTTCGTTCCAGCCTGCACCGCTGGTGAGATTGTTTTCCACCAAGGTGGCGGAATCACTCGAGCCGTACCGTTTCCAGAGGCCGCCGACGATTCGGGCCTCCGGCCTCATGGGTGTCGGCACGGCCGGCAAAGGCAAAACCGATCTGGAAGTCGGCTTTCGTTCCGATGCCCCGGCGACTTATCGATTTCTGGGAGCCGATCTCGAGTTGGAGGCTCCGGCAGGAACTGTGCGGATGCGGGACGGACGGCTCGATATCGATGATCTGAGGTTTTCCGCGATGGGTGGTCCCGTGGATGCGCGCTTTCGGCGTGATCCATCCGGCATGCTTGCCGGCGAGTTGAGCTGGAGCAAGCTCTCGCAGGCACGGCTGCAGGAAACTTGGGGCATGAGCGAACAACGAGGAGGTGAACTCAGTGGCCGACTCAATTTCACCATGATGCCAGGACAGATCGCGACCATGAATGGCAAAGGCAATCTGCTGCTGGAAAAGACCGAGCTGTTTTCCGTGCCCGTGTTTGGTCCGCTCAGCCCGTTGATCAGCGCGGTGGTCAGTGACCGGCGCGCGGGCTTCGAACGAGCGAAGACCGCCTGGTGCAGCCACACCATCCGCAAGGGCGTGATGACCATCGACGAATTCCACACCGAGACCGCCTCGTTGTTCTTCACCGGCGACGGCACTGTCGACCTCGGGGCGCGAACGATCGACATGACCTTGCGGATGAACGCGCGCGGCCTGCTCGGGCTGCTCACGCTGCCGATCCGGCCTTTGTATGGATTGTTCCAGTTCCGCGGCACCGGCCCGCTCGGCAAACCGACTTGGGAAAACATGATGTTCACCACTCCGCCGGATTCACAAATGCAGCAGCTCAACCAACCGCCGAAGGCGAGCAAAGTGATTCCCGAATCGTGATCAGGCCCGAGATGCAAGCGATCCGTCAGTTGCTCGTCATCCTTGCCGCAACGGCCGTTGCAGCTCTTGTTACATGGCGTGTTCATGGTCCGCCACAGCGCGTGCCGGTGTGCGACCCAGCGATGCTCAAGCCCGACGAGATCTGTGCTGCGGACGTGCCGCCTGGCGTGCTGTGGGTCGATGCAAGACCGCGCGCTGATTGGATCCGCACTGGCATGCCCGGATCGATCCTCTGGAACCTCGATCCAGCGGAGGACGCCCAACAATTGGAGGCTGAGGCGGTCGGGCGCATCCTCAACCATGCGGAGGTCGTCGTGTATTGCGGTGACGAATCGTGCGGCACGAGCCGACAGGTCGCCGACCGCATCCGCTCGCTCGGCCTCGGAGTGCGGGTGCGCGTCTTGTTCGGCGGATGGCGGTCGCTGGGCCTGTGATTCGCGCCGGATCGGCGCATCGCGCGAGATTGCGGATCAGCGACAGATGAAGTGGTAGCTGCCCGAGCCGATCGCGAGCACCGCCCGGTCCCGCTCCTGCCGCAGCCAGCGGACGCCTTCGGCTTGGTCAAGTGGCTTGCCGCTTTCGGTGATCGACTGCGCGCCATTGGCGGGCAGCATCACGGTGGCGGTGGTGTTGGGCGGAATCGTCGTTTGCAATTCAAAGCTGCCTCCTTGGTTGCGCCAGCGGCTGACGATTCTTCCCTGGATCGAATCGTAGTGGGCATTGACCCAATCGATCGGGTGTTCCGCGTCCCCGGCTTCCGGGCCAGGCGGCATTGGCTGGATGACAATGCGGCGGTACCCCGGTCCGTCCGAGCGGATGCCGGCCAAATGGGAGAACATCCACTCGCCCACCGCGCCGAATGCGTAGTGCGAGAACGAATTCATCGATGGGTTGGCAAAACCCTGATCCTTGGTGAAACTGTTCCAGCGCTCCCAAATCGTGGTGGCTCCCTGGACGACCTCGTAGCCCCACGAGGGAAACTTGCGGCTTTGGAACAAGCGCACCGCGACGTCGTGCCCACCGGTGTCCGAAAGCACCGGCAGCAGCGGACGCGTGCCGAGGAACCCGGTGGTCATCCCCGATTGGTCACCGCTCTCGCCGGTCCGCAGTTTCTCCGCAAGAATGGCACCGGCCTTCGCGCGCAGAGCATCGGAAAAAAGCCCCATCTGCAACGCCAACGCGTAGGCCGTCTGGTTGTCGATCGCGAGCGAGCCGTCGGGCTTCACGTACTTCGCGTTGAACGCGTCGCGAATGCGGTGAAACAGGGCGAGGTAGGCCGCGGATTCCTCCGCTTTGCCGATGGCCCCGGCCATCTCCGCCATCAGGCGCGCGCTGCCAGCGAAGTAGACGGTGTCGATGTACTCAAGCGGAGTTTCCACACCAAAGGACAACCAGTCGCCCCACTTATTGCCGTGGTCCACACCGAGGAAATATTTCGAAGTCGCCTGACGCCACTCGAGGAACTTCACCATGTGCGGCCAGCAGCGTTCGATGATGCGTGTGTCGCCGTAGGCTTGCCAGATGGTCCACGGGCAGATCACGCCGGCATCACACCAGGCGGTGCCGAATTCCCAGCCGTGCTGGTAAGGAAACGGCGCGTAGCCCGGGAACGCGCCGCTCGGGCGTTGCGACTCCATCAGTTCGCGCAACCACTTGGTGAAGAAGGCGGAGACATCGGCATTGTAGGTGGCCGCGCGCACGAACACCTGCGCGTCACCGGTCCACCCGAGGCGTTCGTCACGCTGCGGACAATCGGTCGGCAGATCGATGAAGTTCCCGCGCTGCGTCCAGACGATGTTCTGGTAAAGTCGGTTGATCACCGGGTCGGGACACTCGAACGACGCAGCCAACGGCGTGTCGCTCTGCAGGACGATGCCGGTGATCGCATCCTTGCCGGGCACGCCGGGATAGCCGGTCAGCTCGACATATTGGTAGCCGTGAAACGTGAAACGCGGCGTGTACGACTCGCCCGCCGGATCTCCCGACAGGATGTAGTGGTCGGTCGCACGCGCCTTGCGCAGGTTTTCGGTCATCAAGCTGCCGTCCGCGTGCAACATCTCGGCGAAGCGCAGCCGCACGGTCGTCCCCGCGGGTCCCCTCACCTTGAGCCGCACGCTGCCCGCGATGTTCTGGCCGAGATCTACAATGTGAGTGTTGCCGTCGGCGAGGGTCCTGACCGACACCGCCCCGATCTCCTCCACCGCGCGCACGGGCACGCCGGGAAACGCCTCGAGCTTCGCAGGACGATGGAATCCGATGTCCTTCGGCATGCCCTCGATCACTGGTTTCTTTCCCTCCTCATCCGGCGTGCGGAATTCATAGAACGTCGTCGGCTGCGGTCCGTTGTCAGCAGCGTGGATCGCGGACTGCCAGTCGCGGTCGTCGACTCCGGGCTCGTCCCATCCAGCACGTTGCTTGCGGGCATCATACGTTTCACCCATGAGGAAATCCGCCTCACGGATCGGGCCGTCGCTGCTGACCTTCCACGACCCATCGGTCGCCACGATGTCGCGCGATCCGTCGGCATATTCGATTTCAAGCTGCGCCATCATCGCGGGCGTCTTGCCATACAGGCAGCGCCCGGTCGCCTCGGTGCCGGTGCCGGTGAGCAGGCCGAACCCGACGTAGCCCGCGTACCAGCCGTCGGCCAACCACGCACCAATGGCGTTCGCCCCGTCGCGCAGATGCGGGGTCACGTCATAAGTCCGATAGTACGCGCGTTGTCGGTAGTCCGTCCATCCGGGCATGAACCACTCGTCGCCGACGCGTCGCCCGTTCATGTGGAATTCGCAGATCCCGAGGGCAGTCGCATGAAGCATCGCACGCTTCACCGGTTTGTCCGCCCTGAATTCCCTGCGGTACTGCCGCGCCGGCGGCAGGAACAACGGCTCCTTGAGATTATGAATCGGCGAATCGTCGCGAATGCTGATGTACCCGGCTTTCCAATCGGCTTCTTGCAACAATCCCATCGTCCAGAATGCCGGATTGCTCCAGGGGGAAACGCTGCCGTCCCGATCCCAAACGCGCACTTTCCAATAGCAGGATTGACGTGAAGCAAGCTGCGCGCCGGCATAAGCCACATTCACATTCGCATCACCCACGACCTTGCCGCTGTCCCAAAGGTCGCCCCGATCTTTCTCCAGCCGTTCGGCGCTGCTCGCGACGAGGATTTGATACGCCGACTGCGATTGCGCGCGTCGATTGGATTCGAGCTGCCACGTCAGACGCGGCGACGATTCGTCGATGCCAAGCGGATCGACCCGGTATTCGCAGGTCAGCGCGACCGGCTTGAGGTCGGCGGCCATGAGGGAATGGGACATGGTGACGAAGAGGGTAAGGTAACGCGCGGCGGCGCGGCAGATGCCGTGGACTGTGGAAATGAACATGATCAGGAAATACCGGACGGGCCGAGACTGCTCGGCCGCCTGCCTCCCTGCAACCTGCCCCGCGCGCCGCATTCCCGCGATTGCCATGGCCGCGCGGCCGACTATTCTTTCGGCCTGATGAGTGACCTGGATCCCCGCCTCGAACAAGCCGTGGCCGATGGCCTCCTGTTGGCGTCCGCCCGATCGAACATCCGAGCACTGCTCGCAGGCAGCATCCACCCGGTCGCCAACGAAGCGGTGCGGGAGCTCGCCGAGACAGGCCAGTGGCAGGAACTCAACGATCGGTTTTACAAAACCCTGGCATTCGGCACCGGCGGCCTTCGCGGACGCACGATCGGCCGGATCGTCACGCGCGCCGAACAAGGCGAAGGCGGACCAAACGACCGGCCCGAACATCCGTGCGTCGGCACCGCGACGATGAATGGATACAACGTCGGGCGGGCAATCCGCGGCATGGTGGCCTACACGCGTGGATTTGTCGGTTTGTCGCGCCGACCCAAGCTCGTCATCGCGCACGACACGCGCCACTTCTCGCGCGACTTCGCCGCCCTGTGCGCGAAGGCGGCGTCCGACCTCGGATGCGACGCATTCCTTTTCGATGGTCCGCGCTCGACTCCCGAGCTGTCCTTCACGATCCGCGAACTCCGCGCCGATTGCGGCGTCGTCATCACCGCCAGCCACAATCCGCCTCATGACAACGGATTCAAAGCGTACTTCGACGATGGCGCGCAGACGATCGAGCCGCACGCGTCGGGCATCATCCGCGAAGTGAACCGCATCGAGTCCGAGACGTACAATCCCCTGCCGGAGTCCGAACGCGGCAGCATCACCGTGCTCGGCGCGGAGATGGATGCCCGATACATGGACCGGCTCCGCTCGCTGCTGATGCGGCCGTCGTTGCTTGAAGGTCCGGCGACGCGCGTGGTCTTCACCAACCTCCACGGCACCGGCGGTCATATCAACGTTCCGATGCTGCGCGGGCTGGGCTTCGAGGTGGACACCGTGCCCGAACAAGATGTGCAGGACGGACGGTTTCCGACAGTCGATTCACCCAATCCGGAAAACGCGCCCGCCTTGAAGATGGCGACCGAGCTCGCCTTGGCCACCGGTGCGGAAATCGTCATCGGCACCGACCCGGACGCCGACCGCATGGGCGTGGCGGTGCGCGACGCGGCGGGCGGCATGCAACTGCTCACCGGCAACCAGATCGGCTCGCTGATGGCGTGGTATCGGTTGAAGACCGCGTTCGATCTCGGCTGGCTCACCCAGGCGAACCGCAGCCGGGTGGTACTGGTCAAGACCTTCGTCACCACACCGCTGCAACAAGCAATCGCCGACGGGTTCGGCGTGAACGTCGTCGACACCCTGACGGGCTTCAAGTACATCGCGGCCAAGCTGCGGAAGTACGAAGAGGCGATTCCCGCGGACAAGTGCGGCGATTATCGCGCGCTCGACGAAGAACAGACGCGCCGGTTGCGGCTCGAGTATTCGCGGTTCTTCATCTTCGGCGGTGAGGAAAGTTATGGCTATCTCGGATCCGACGCGGTGCGCGACAAAGATGCCAATGGTGCCACCCTGATGTTCGCCGAGGTGGCGGCTTATGCGAGATCCATCGGCAAGACCGTGCCGGAGCTGCTCGACGACATCCACCGAGAGTTCGGCTACCACCTGGAGGCCGGGAAATCACTGGTGATGGAGGGAGCCGACGGAGCATCACGCATCCAAGCGCTCGCCGATGGTTACGCTCTGCACCCGCCCGATGTCGTGGACGGCGCGAAGGTCGTGCGCATCCGCGATTTCGCCCGACAAGAAATCTTCGACCAAGAGGGCGATGCTCTGCCCAAGGAAAAAATGCTGATCCTCGATCTCGATGACGGACGATCCTTCGCCGTGCGTCCCTCCGGCACCGAACCGAAGATCAAATTCTATCTTTTTGGCAAGGCCGACCCGGACGTGCCGCTCGATGTGGCGCGCAAACAGGTCGCCGACGGCCTCGACCGGTTGTGGAAATGGATCGAAGCCGATGCAGCGGCGCGCTGACCAACGCGGCGACGGGTGAGATCAAGCCATCGCTTCCCGATCCAACGCCGCCGTC
This sequence comes from Verrucomicrobiota bacterium, assembly GCA_016871685.1. Classification (GTDB taxonomy): domain Bacteria; phylum Verrucomicrobiota; class Verrucomicrobiia; order Verrucomicrobiales; family Akkermansiaceae; genus Luteolibacter. Next base: position 7,031 of record VHCM01000036.1, on the reverse strand, counting down.
ACCCGCTCGATCTCGTCGGAGAGCTGGTCCCATCGGCTGTACCCTTGCCCGAGCTCGCGCACGATCCCGGCCAGCGCGACCGAGACATCACGGAACCGCTCTGCGTCGGCGGCCGTTCCAGGATCGGACAACGAGGCCCCCGCCGCGGCTTGTTGTTGTTCGAGCAGGGCGATCCGCTCCTCCAGCGCGGCAAGCTCGCTTTCAAGTGGCTTGAGCATCCGGTTGCGACGGTCTCTTGCTTCGGCACCGGCGCGACGTTGATCTTTCCTCGACGAAGACTGCGCGGATGGCGGCTTCGACTGCGTCGCGGGTGGAGGAGCCGCCGACCTCTCCGCGGCGGTTTTCTCCAGGTAGTAGCCGATGTTGCCATGGAACAGCCGGGGCGGATGTCCTTGACGGAACTCAAGTGTCTTGGTGACCACCGGATCGAGGAACGATCGATTGTGCGAAACGATCAGCACACTGCCCGGATAACCGCAAAGCGCGCGCTGCAGCACATCCTGCGACTGCATGTCGAGGTGGTTGGTCGGCTCGTCGAGAATCAGGAAATTCGCGGGCCGCAGCAACATGCAGACCAGGGCGACACGCGACCGCTCGCCGCCGGAAAGGACGCCGACCTTCTTGAAGACATCGTCGCCGCGGAACAGGAAGCATCCCAACAGGTCGCGTGCCTGATGAGCGGATTCACGCGAGGCCGCCGCCTCGACGGTCTCGAGCACCGTCAGATGCGGATCCAGCTCGTCGGCATGGTTCTGCGAGAATGACGAGACCGCGACCTTGTGCCCGAAGGCATGCACGCCGTCATCCGGCGCTTCCTGCGCGGTGATGATGCGGCAGAACGTCGATTTCCCGGCACCATTCGGTCCGACCACCGCGATTTTCTCGCCGCGGACGATCTCAAAATCGAATCCGCGGAACACTTCGAGCGCACCATAGCGCTTGGTCACGCCCTCGAGTTTCGCCACCAGGTGACCCGACGGCGGCGGTACGGGAAACCGGAAACCCATCACCGCATCAGCTTGCTCGGGTTCGGGCACCGGCACGATCTTCTCGAGCATCTTGATGCGCGATTGGACCAGCGATGCCTTGTTTGCTGAGGCCCGGAAGCGGTCGATGAATCGGCGGATCTGGGCAATTTCGCGCTGTTGGGCGTCGTACTGGCGCTGCTGTGTCTCGCGCCGCAACGCCGATTCGCGCTCGTAATAGGAGAAATTTCCGGCATACTCCTCAACCCTGCCCTTGGTGAACGCTAGCGTGCGCGCGCACAGTCCGTCGAGCAGTCCGCGGTCGTGGGAGATCAGCAGGATCGCACCAGGATAATTCCTCAGGTACTGCTCCATCCACTGCTGGGTGTCGATGTCGAGGTGGTTGGTCGGCTCGTCCAACAACAACACCTCCGGCTCGCCGAGAAACAACCTCGCCATGGCGATGCGCATCTGCCAGCCGCCGGAGAACTCGGAGCAATCGCGCGTGAAATCCGCGGCACGAAACCCCAATCCCTTGAGCACCGATTCAATCCGCGGCTTCATCCGCGATGGATCGGCCGCCTCGAGACGAAGCTCCAACCCGCCGATCTCGTCGAGCGCTTCGGCATACGGCGATGACCTCGGGTCGAGACGCTGCAACTCCTGCGACAACCGCTCGATTCGCTCGCGCAGGCCGACCATCTCGCCAAATGCCGCCTCGGCCTCCTGCCAGACGGTGCGCCCAGTGACGTGAATCCCTTCCTGCGGCAGATAGCCCGCCCTCGCGCCCTTTGGCATCACCACGCGTCCTGAATCCGCCGGCAGCAGACCGGCGATGCACTTCATCAGCGTGGATTTGCCGGCACCGTTGTGACCGGCGAACGCAATCCGCTCGCGCGGCCGCACCGTGAACGACAAGTCGTCGAACAACACGCGCGCACCGAACGTCACCCGCAATGACTGGACCGAAATCACAAGCGGCGGAGCTTGCACGAGGGAATCTCGGGGTCAAGCGAAGCCGTACAAGCGCACCACGCTTCAAATCGTCACCTCATTTGATGATGCGGAAACCGCGTGGTGGTTCTTCAAGGGCTGCAGAAGCAACCGTATGGTGTCGGATATGGCGCGCCATCGGCGATTCTTCGACGATTTCGCGAATGAATTCGCCCATCTCTTCGTCATCTCCGCAAGCGACCAGCTCAACCGTGCCATCAGTCAGGTTCCTCACCCAACCGCTCACTTCGAATCCTTTCGCCGCCTCCAGCACCGTATGGCGGAATCCGACTCCCTGCACCCTGCCATCGAAGATCACGCGTTTCGCTGTCATCACCGGACGTGATCCTGCACGGGCGGCGCGACCAGGTCAAAGGGAAGTCCGTCCAGAAACATCTGAACGGCGATCAAGATCAGCAACAACCCCATGAGCCGTTCGAGTGCGCGCGTTCCCTTCGCGCCGAGCCTGCCCAAAAGCCACGGGGTAAGCAGCAGCACGATCGAGCTGGCAGCCCAGGCGATCAGCAGCGCGCTTGCCGGGGCAAAGGTCTGCCCCGGATGCTTGGAGGCGATCAATAGCAACAACGCGATGGCTGAAGGCCCGGCGATCATCGGCACCGTCAACGGGACGATGAACGGTTCCTCATCCTCCACCTCATGGAGAATGGATTTCGACGGAAACACCATGCCCAGCGCGATCAGGAACAGGATGATGCCTCCGGCGATGCTCAGTGACTGCGGACGAATGCCCAGCGCGTCGAGAATCCACGATCCGGCGAGAAGAAAAAACAGCAGCACAAACAACGAGATCAGCAATTCGCGCAGCAACACCTTGCGCCGACGGTGCTCCGGCAGTCGCGACAGCACGGTGTGGAACATCGCCATGTTGCCGAACGGATCGAGCACCAGAAACAAGGTGAAAGCGGTCGCGGCGATGTCCATGGCGAAGGGTGCATCAGAGGCACTGACGCGCCAGCTCCGCGGTCGCGGTGTTGAGGAAGCGCACGCGGACGGCCGAGGGACGCGACACGGCAAGATGACGCCTGGCGGGTGAAACCCGGATGTCGCCGGTGCCAACGGGCGCATCGGATTGCGTCATTGCGATCACGCGCGACTGCGCCAGCGATTCGAAGCGGACAGCATCCTCCGCGCTGGCAAATGCCACCTCCCAGACCACCGCCGACGATGCATCGCCATCCGGAATGAGCCGGTAGCAATCGCCGGTCCAGGCCGCAGCCAGTGCGGGATCGCCTCCAGCCAACTCGATCCACAACCGCAGACCAAGCTGACCTGCGGATTCGGTGAGATAGGACTCTTCCTCCGTCGCGGGCGCGGCGAAATCGATGCGGACCAACGGCGGTGCCGCAGGCTGGATCACGGCCCGGGTCGTCTGCGGCGGATTGCGCAGCACGTCGAGCAACACCTCATTTCCCGCAAGGTGATGGGTGTCGGCAAACCCCTTGCCCTCGACCGACGCAAAGGTGATGATCCCACGGATGAACGCTGGCAGCGATGCGAACAAATGCGTAGCCTCGGGATTCGGCTGCATCGGCAGGAATCCGTGCTGACGCGCGTGCGCCGTGAGGAACCGGGATTCAACTCCCGCCGCCGCACCGTGATGCAGGGCCTCACGCGCGCGCGCCGCGTCATCGCCGGGATGTGCGGGTGATGGTGGAAAATGCTGATGCAGCAGCGACCGCGACAGCAAACGCAGGAGAATCGCCTGATCAGGAATCTCGCTGATTTGGAAGCGGTCGGTGACCCACGCATCACCGCTCACATCGTCGAACCATCCGCGCGCACCAACGGCACGCACCGAAGTGAGTTGCCACAGCAGGTCGTCATCCTCGCCGATCCAGCCGAGCAAGCGCCAGGCCTCCTGACGATCGTCGATCCCCGCCGGACCCATCCGGCTTTCAATCGCGGCCGCAACCCGGTCGCGCAACTCCTCTCCCGCGATGCGATGCACCACCGGGCCATGCAGAAACGCCAATCCGAATTCCTTTTCGACGTGATCGATCCACTCCCGCGGTACGGCAAATTCCCCGCCGCCCTGAGACAACGATCGCAACGATTCATTCTCGCGCCGCAGCAGTTCGTTTTCCTCGATGACAATGCGCAGCCTGCTCTCCATCTCGGCTTGGGAATCCGCCGACGCCGCGGCTTTCCAATGCAATCCCTGCAAGACTCCGCCAACCCCGACGGCTCCACCGATCAGCCAAGGCAGGATCTTTCCGGGCGCGGGCATGATGGCGTGAAGGGGAATCGGCAGCGACCAAAGGGTCAGCGACCTGAAGGCCGACCAACGGACTTGCCTGAAGACGTCTCGTTGAACGGGTTGGTTTCCAAGGCCGAGGATTTCGTTCCGAACACCTCTTCGAAGGTCTTGCCGGGTAGCAGGTTGAACACCATCGGCGCGCTGCGGTTGCCCTGCGCGTCATACACGTAGCAAACCCGCTGCACCGGTGTTTCCTGACCGGTCGCGGGATCGATGCGCTTCGTTCGCGCATCAAACATCCGCTCTTCCACGAGCTGACCATCAGATTTGCGATAGCCGTAGCTCACCTTGAAGAGCAGCGTGTTCGCACCGTCGTGGATCCGGCAGCTCACCGGATTGCCATTCCGGTCCATCCGATAGATCGTCACCATGTTCAGCACACCATTGGAGGTGAACTTCTTTTTGGTGAGCGTCCGGTTGTCGGGCGAACGGGTGAACAAGGTGCGCGCTCCGTCCTCATGGCGCATGACGCGGACGTTCGGCCCGTCCACCGCGTCGAATTCAGACGAACGCGCGTGCACGTGGGCGGTGACCATCACCACAGCCGCAACAGACATTTTCCAGATTGCCCGCAACCTCATCGACGGCGACACTACGTCTGCGCGGACCAACCCGCAAGCCGCCAATCACCCACATGATCTGGAGAAGCAGGCAACGCACACTCGACCTGTCCCGGCGCGCGGCAATCGTGGGCATCCTCAATGTCACCCCCGACTCGTTTTCCGACGGCGGCAGACATGACACGGCTGATCTCGCCCTGACCCATGCCCGCAGAATGGTTGCCGAGGGCGCGCGCATCATCGACATCGGCGGCGAATCCACCCGCCCGGGAGCGCTGCCCGTGACGGCCGACGAGGAAATCCGACGAACCCTGCCGGTGATCCGCGCCCTGCGGCACGAATGGGACGGCTGGATCTCCATCGACACATCGAAAGCCGCTGTCGCCGAAGCCGCCATCCAAGCCGGTGCGGATGTGGTCAATGACGTCAGCGGACTGCGCGCGGACCCCGGCATGCCGGCCCTCTGCGCGGATGCCGGCGTCGCCGTGGTGGTGATGCACATGCAGGGCAGCCCACAAACGATGCAGCAGGCGCCGCAGTACGACGACGTCGTCGCGGAGCTGCGCGCGTTTTTTGCCGAACGGCTCGAATCACTCATCCGGGCGGGACTCGCCGCGGAATCGATTTGCGTGGACCCAGGAATCGGATTCGGCAAACAACCCGGGCACAACCTCGCGCTGTTGCGCTCGCTGGACATCCTGGCTCCCGTAAATCAGCCATTGATGATCGGGCTGTCGCGCAAGTCGTTGATCGGTGCCATCTTGGGCGACACCAACCTCGCCCTGCGCGACTGGCCGACCGTTGCGCTGACGGCCGCCGCCCGACGGAAGGGCGTGATGCTCCACCGCGTCCATGCCGTCAAACCCTGCCTCGATGCCGTGAGGATGATCGAAGCCATCGATGGCTGATGGCTTTCACCGCCATGGAAAAGCCTTTGCAACCTGCGGGTTTCGAATTCTGTCAAGATTTGCAGCCTGACCCCATTTTGGTCGGGACCGGGGTCAGCCGGGCTTCGTCATGCGGCGGAGTTGATCATGGAGCATGGCGATCCTGGTCTTGACGCAGGGGGCTGACAGCAATTCATGGCGGACGTCGGGTTGATGAATCAATTGTTGTGCGATCAGGTCACAGAGCATTTCGGGATCCTGCGCCCGATCGAACATCGTCCATACCGCCGTGCGGATCTCCGCGGGCATGGCTTCCAGGGCGTTTGCAACGGTCCTGCGCAAACGCAACATCGCCGCAGCGGCCTCGAGATCCGGCAGCGGATTGGATTCGATCGGTCGGATCTCGGCGAACGGATAGTCGCGACCACCCGGCCAGTCGGAAAACCAGACCCTGAGCACTCCGTGCAACAGGAGTTGGGAGGTCCCGTCCTCCAGTTCGTGAGAAGCCCGAACCAAGCCGATCGTCCCCACCGGATGGACGCTGTCGGCCGGACAAGCAGTCTCCTCGCCTCGCAGATTGGCCACCGCGAACAGGCAGTCCCCCTCCAAGGCGTCGGCAAGCATCCGACGATAACGGGGCTCAAAAATCCTCAGGGGCAGGACCCCGTGCGGAAACAAGGTGCAATCGGGCAGAAGCATCACGCCGCACCGCTCCGGAAGGTGAATCGCAGCCACTGCTAGGGAACGAACCACCGGACCCCCGGCATGGCAAGCGGGATGACGAACGGAGCCGGATTTGTCCTTGTCGCAAATTCATGAACAACCGATACAGGTCGCGTCGCTCGAATGAGCGCAGATTCCCGGAACCCGGAAACCACGACATGATCGAAGTCGAAAACCTCACCAAGCAGTTCGGCTCAAAGCGGGCCGTCGACCACCTGACGTTCACTGTCCGCAAAGGCGAAGTCCTCGGATTTCTCGGCCCCAACGGTGCCGGCAAGTCCACGACCATGCGGATGATCACCGGATTCATCCCACCCAGCTCGGGCGACGCACGGGTCTGCGGTATCTCGGTGATCGACGATCCCACCGCCGCAAAGACCCGCATCGGCTATCTGCCGGAATCCGCGCCGCTCTACAACGATATGACCGTGACCGGTTTCCTGCGTTTCTGCGCCGAGGTGCGTGGCATCCGGGGCAAGGAGCGCAATGAAGCGGTCGAGCGCGCGATTGAAACCTGCTTCCTCGGCCAGGTTGCGCTGCAATCGATCGACACACTCTCCAAAGGGTACCGCCACCGGACCTGCCTCGCCCAGGCATTGCTGCACGACCCGGAAGTGCTGGTCCT
>VHCM01000035.1 GCA_016871685.1 Verrucomicrobiota bacterium | reverse complement strand
GTGCCATCGAGCCGTGGCAGCGAATGGGTGAGTGCCGCATCATGCTCCGGCAGCGGGGATTTGGCCTTGAGCGCGGAGGTGGCGTGGCGGATTTTGTTGAAGATGAGGGATCGGGAATCCATGTCGTTCATGATGGTGACGTTTGATGACCACGGAGAGACGGAGGATCGGGAAGTCACGGAGGGGGGTCTGAATCGTTTTGCGCGAACCCGGGGCGCAGGATTCTTCGTTTACCAAGCGGCCATGCCTTGAAATTCAAAAGCAGGGCGATATCCAAACCGGAAATGTTGTAATAACCGATCATTTGAGCGTCGTGTGCCGGAGCGAATGCATCCACACACTTGGCATCCACAATGAGTGTTTTTTCAACAACGAGATCCGGGATCAAATGCCCGAGAAAATGTCCTCTGTAGGTGGCTGCGTATTTGGGCTGCTGTTCAAAAAAAATATCACGCTCTGAAAGTTCGATGCAGAGCGCGCGTTCATACAGCTTCTCATCAAGTCCCGGCCGCAATTCCCGGTGCACCGCGATGGCCGCGGCGATCACCTTGCCGGTCAATTCCTGATATGGCAGATTCATCACATCTTCTCCGTGGTCTCCCGAAGCTCCGTCTCTCCGTGGTTCAAAAAACCGCGAGTCAAATCGATGGACCGCAGTGGTTCGATGTTCATGGCGGGATGGGTTTCAGCGGTGGTTAGACGGATTGCCCGTCGGGAGTCACGAATGATTGCTGTGCCGCTTGATCCACTTGCGGAATTCGCCGCCGCGCGACTCGGGCAAGGTGCGCGAGCCGAGCCAGTTGCGCAACGGCGCGATCGGCGCGACCTGAACCGGCAAGTGGTTCATCGCCTTGGACATCGTCATCGCCGTGCGCCACAACGACGGTGAAGTGGCGAGTTTCGCGAAGGGTGACATCGGCACCGCGCCCGGCGACGGCACCGCCTCGCGATGCGCCTGGTGGCGCAGCCGCAGCAGCAGATCGGGAATCGGGATGTCCACCGGGCAAACCTCGCGGCACGCGCCGCACAACGAGGATGCCTTCGGCAGATCGGCGTAGGTGGCAAAGTCCGCGCCCGCCAACAGCGGCGTGAGCACCGCGCCGACGGGTCCGCCATAAGTCGAGCGGTAGGCGTGACCGGATGCCTGACGGTACACCGGGCAGACGTTCTGGCAGGCACCGCAGCGGATGCAGCGGAGGATTTCCCGGCAATCGGACGCGAGGATGTCGCTGCGCCCGTTGTCGAGGAAAACGACGTGCATGTGCTCCGGTCCGTCGGGCCGGCCCGCCGCGCGCGGGCCGGCGATGAACTCGGTGTACACCGTGAGTTGCTGGCCGGTGGCCGAGCGGCCGAGCAGGTTGAGGAACACGGCGAGGTCGCATTCGCGCGGCACGAGCTTCTCGATGCCGACCAGCGCGATGTGCACCGGCACCGGGGCCATGCCGAAGCGCGTGTTGCCTTCGTTGGTCACCAACACGAGCCGGCCGCTGTCCGCGCAGACGAAATTAGCGCCGGTGATGCAGGCCCCGGCGGCAAGGTATTTGCCGCGCAAGTGGACCCGCGCGCGCCGCGTGATCGTCTCCGGGTCGTCGTTGTAATCGTCGGCCACGCCCTCGCGCTGGAAGGTCGTGGCGATTTCGCGCCGGTTCTTGTGGATGATCGGTTTGACGATGTGCGACGGCTCGTCGTCGTCGAGCTGGACGATGAACTCGCCGAGGTCGGACTCGGTGCATTCGATGCCGTTGTCCATGAGAAACCGGTTGAGGTGGATCTCCTCGGCCGCCATCGATTTGGATTTCGTGAGCCGCGTGACGCCGTGTCCGCGCAGGATCGCGAGGATCACCGATCTCGCGTCCGCCGCGTCCGCCGCGTAATGCACTTGCGCACCGTTGGCGGTGAGCGCTCGGTCGGCTGCGTCCAGATAGGTGTCGAGGTGTTGCAGCGTGTGGTCCTTGATCGCCCCGGCCAGCCGCCGCAGCGCGTCCGGATCCGGGTAATCCGCATGCAGGATCCGGTAACGCTTGTCGGTGCCCGTGGATGTCCCGTCCATCACCGAGAGCTGTTTCTCATCGGAGATGCGGCGCGCGTAGAGATCGATGGGTTGGACGGAACTCATGAGATCAGCGTGTCGCGCAGGATCTGGACCACATGCTTGTGCGGAACGCGCCGACCCTGTGCCGCGGCCAGTCCGTCTAGGTGCATCAGGCACGACATGTCCACTCCCGCGAGCAGGTCGGGCTGGATGTCGCGGATGTGGTCGATCTTGAGCGATCCCATTTGCGCGGAGATGTGCGGGAAGGTCACCGCGAAGGTGCCGCCGAATCCGCAGCATTGCTCGGCCTGACCGAAAGGCACGACTTCCGCGTGCGCGATCGACGACAGCAGTGCGCGCGCCGCCGCGCCGGTGCCGGTGTCGCGGCAGTGGCACGAGCGGTGGAAAGCGATGCGCGTCGGCGTGTCGAAGCGTCCCGGCCAGCGGGTCACACCCAGCCCGTTGTGGATGAAATCGACGACCTCCCAGGTTCGTGCCGCGAGCGATGCGATGTCGTCGTCGGGCTCTTGTTCAAACTGCAACCGGTTGCCGTGCAGGTGCATCGCCGCGCAGGATCCGGACGGAACGATCACCGGCAGGTCGCCGACGAAGACGCGCGCGCAGTGACGCGCCACCTGCCGCGATGCGTCCCAGTCGCCGGTGTTGAACGCCGGCTGGCCGCAGCAGGTCTGGTCCTCCGGATACAGCACCTCCACACCGAGATGTTCGAGCACTTCGACCGTGGCGCGCGCCACGTCATCGAAGAATGCGTCGCACAGACAGGTGCCCATGAGGAGCACGCGCTTGCCGACGGGGCGGGCGTGAGTGGCGGACATGACGGAGGCGCTTGACGCAGGGTAAACCGTTCGGCCGCCACCGCAATGCGGAATGCCGCTCAAACTCCGACCGCCGCCCGCTGGAAATGCCGCATCACCGATGTCACCGCGGCTTCCGCCGTCACGTCGTGGAGCCCGCGCAGGATGTCGGGCTTGCCGTGCTCGATGAATTCGTCGGGCCAGCCGACGCGTTCGACCGGGGTGTGGATCCTCGCCGAATGGAGATGCTCGATCACCGCTGCTCCGAATCCATTGAGCAGCACGTGATCCTCGAATGTGCACAGCACGCGGCACTTGCGGGCGAACGATTCGATCACCGCCGCGTCGAGCGGCTTGATGAACCGCGGGTTGACCAACGCCACCGACAAACCTTCTCGTTCGAGCATCGCTTTGGCGCGCTCTGCCATCTCGAACATCGTGCCCAGGCCGATGAGCGCCACATCCGTGCCGTCGGCGACCACCTCGGCCTTGCCGATCTCGAGCAGGCGCGGCTGCTTCTTGACCGGCGTGCCGCGGATCGCCCCGCGCGGATAGCGGATCGCCGTGGGTCCGTCGTCATAAGCCGCCATCGTGTGGAGCATGTCGACAAACTCGTCCTCGTCCTTGGGCTGCATCATCACGATGCCGGGCACGTGGCGCAAGTAGCCGATGTCGAACAGCCCGTGATGGGTCGGTCCGTCGTCGCCGGAAAGTCCGCCGCGGTCCATGCACAACCGCACCGGTAGGTTCTGCAGCGCGATGTCGTGGATGATCATGTCGTACGCGCGCTGCATGAACGTCGAGTAGATCGCGAGGAACGGGCGGAATCCCTGGGTGGCGAGCCCGCAGGCGAAGAGCGCCGCGTGCTCCTCGGCGATGCCGACGTCGTAGTAGCGACCCGGCAGCTCCTTCTTGAAGATCTCGAGCTTGGTTCCTCCGGGCATCGCCGCGGTGATCGCCACCACTTTCGGATCCGCCTTGGCGATGTCCGTCACCGTGCGGCCGAACAAGTCCGAGCAAGTCGGCGTGGCCGAGGCGTCGGTGGATCCATCCTCGATCTGGTAGGTGCCGAGCCCGTGGAATTTCCCGGGATTTTCCAGCGCCGGCCGGTAGCCGCGGCCTTTCTCGGTGATGATGTGCAGCAACACCGGCTCGTGGAGCGTCTTGAGATGCTCGAAGGTGCGGATCAGCAACGGCAGGTCGTGGCCGTCGACCGGGCCGAAATAGCGCAGGCCGAACTTCTCGAACAGGACGTTGGGAAACAGCAGGTTCTTCGCGCCCTCCTCCATGCGGTGGGCGAGGTTGCGCGCGGCCCTGCCGGCGACGCGCTCGACGAACTCCGCCGCCTTCGCGCGCACCGACGCATAGGTGTGGTGCGTCTGCAGCGCGTTGAAATAGCGTGCGATCGCGCCGACGTTGCGGTCGATCGACCATTCATTGTCGTTGAGCACGACGATGAACCGGCGGGTCGTCTCGGCGATGTTGTTGAGTGCTTCGAGCGTCGGCCCGCAGGTGAACGCGGCGTCGCCGGCGACGGCCACGACATGGTTGGATCCGCCGGCGAGGTCGCGCGCGGCGGCCATGCCCAGCGCGGCGGACAGGGCCGTACCCGCGTGCCCCGCGCCGAACGCGTCGTGCTCGGATTCGGAGCGCAGCAGAAATCCGTTGAGTCCGCGATAGGTGCGGATCGTGTGGATCCGGTCCGCGCGGCCCGTCAGCATCTTGTGAACGTACCCTTGGTGCGCCACGTCGAATACCAGCTTGTCGGCCGGCGTTGAAAACACGCGGTGCAGGGCGATCGTCAGCTCGACGACCCCGAGGTTCGGCCCAAGATGGCCTCCGGTTTTCGAAAGCGACGTGATCAGCGAGTGGCGGATCTCCGCCGCCAGTGAGGGAAGCTCCGCCTCGGTGAGTCGCTTCACATCGGCCGGAGATCGCACGGAGCTGAGCAGCGGACCGATGGCCGGGGGGTCAGAAGAGTCGGATTTCATCGGCGTCATCGGCGGAGGTGTCTGCCTGCAAGGAGGGAGCTTGCGGACTTGGATCGTCCCCGGTCTGCTGCTGCTGTCGGCGCAGGGTGATCAGCTCGATCCGGCCGCGCGCGGACTTGAGCAATGACTCGCAGCGCGCAAGCAACTCGGATCCTTTCTCGTAGTGCGCCACGAGTTCCTCAAGCGGCAGTGCTTCGCTTTCCATCGCCTCGACGATGGATTCGAGCCCCGCCAGCGCCTCCTCGAAGCTCGGCTGGGGCGATTCCGGATCGGATGTGGATTTACGTTTTGCCATGGGCGCTTCACTCGTTTCCTTCCCTGCCACGAACGCGGATCGGACGGTCACTGTAATACACCATGTCCATGCCGACCAGTGGTTGCCGGTACGGATAGCGTTTTTGAATTTCCTGCAAACGGGGCGCCCGTTCGAAAATCGAAAACCCGGGGGGATAGGTGGCGAGGATCACCCGGCCGTCAAGCACCAGCGGCGTGAAATCGCGATACGTGTCGGCCACTTCGATGAGCGAACCCATGCCGTGCGAGGAGGGCGAGATCAGGATGCCCGCGGTCGGCGTCTGGAGATCGGCCGCGATGCTCTCGAGCTTGTTGAAGCCGTCCCGCGTGGGAGGCAGCCAGATCGCGGTGCGGTCGCCATACCAAGCCACCGCCCACGGCTGGTCGGAGAACACCACCTGCTTTTCGCCGACCCATCCGCGCACGCCGTTGCTGCCGCTGTGCAGCGCCGGTGCGTAGTAGGGCGGCCAGTGCGGGATGCCGCCGCGGTCGCGCACCTGCAGGCCGATGCGCACCTTGTCGGGCATGGCGAGCACCAGCGGCAGCGCGCAGATGAAGACGATGATGAAATCCGGCACGTTGCGCAGCAGCGGTGTGGTGGCGACGAAGTCGAGCCGGTTCCACAGGATTGAGACGAAGGCCAGCCCGTAGGCGGTCATCAGCGGTGCGAACAACAGGTGGATCTGGTTGGGGTCGAGCTGTTTGGCGGTGATGCCGAAGAACGCCAATCCCACCGCCGCGCACACCCACATCAGCAGGATCGCCCAGCGGAAATTGGCGATCGAGGCGCGTTTGAACGGATGCAGCAGCGCCAGCAGGAACAGCGGAGCGATGACGATGCCGGCCAGCAGCGGCACGACGTCGGTCATCTGCAGCAACGTGGTGCGCAGGATCTTGCCGATCAATCCCTCGAGCACCAGCGGTTCGGCACCGAGGTCGGTGTTGCGCATCACCATCGCCTCCGAGCCGTTGCCAAGGCCGTTGTAGAGGGTGAGGAAGGCGGTGCCGAACGGCGAATCGGTGATCCGCTCGTTGCGCAGCATCACGAACACCGCCGGCACGAGGATCATCAGCAGCACGGAGACCGCCACCACACCGCGCGGACGGAAGGCCACCGCCGCATAGATGATGTAGCCGATGGCGATCCAAGCGGTCATCCAGTGGGCCAGCGACAGCAGCGTGAAGAACACGCCGGCCAATACGGCCGGCGTCATTGCCAGCTTGCCGTCGCCCGCCGCCTCCACCGCACGGTAAACGAAGTACATCGCGCAAGAGAACAGGAACAGCATCAGCATCTGCGGCAAGCCGCTGAGCGAGTACTGCCAGAACGTCTCGCAGAACAGCATCAGGATCGCGCACACCCCGGCGATCTTCGGGTCGAAGATGCGCTGGATCAGCAGGTAGTTCACGCCGATGGCCAGCAGGAAGAACAGGGTGGAGACCGAGGCGATCACCCGGTCGAGGGGATACACCATTTCGTTCTCCCGCATCTGCCACGACGCGGGATCGTCCGCACCGGCGATCTTCAGCACGGCCGCATTGATCAGGGGATTGAGCGGTGAATGGTAGGTGTCCTCGAAACCGATGAGTGGCACGGTGCGCTGACCGGCCCGCTCGGCCTGGTGGTAGGCCACCGGCCTCACCATTTTCGTCGTGAATCCGTTGCCACGGGCGATTTCCCGCGCGATCTGCGCTTGCTCCATCGCCTGTGGCGAGTTCAGTCCGCGGAACAGCGCGAACAAGTTGCCCATGGTCAGGATGATCAGCAGCAGGAAAAACAGGCTGCGACGCGTGAGAATGCCGATATCGACCTGGCTCAACGTGGAAATGCTCATCGGGCGGGTGGGATCGGGTCGGGGGTCAGATGCCGAGTTCCTTGAGCTTGCGCTGCAAGGTCCGGCGACTCAGCCCGAGGAGATCGGCCGCACGGGTGCGGTTGTCTCCCGCCTCGTGCAGTGCGGCGCGGATCGTTCGGATTTCCAGCTCATGCAAGTTGAATTCACGCCGGGCATCAAGGGGGATTTCTCCGGATCCGTCGCTGGGCTCCGTCGACGACGGTGGCGTGGCCGGAGAGCGCAGGAAGCCGGGCAGGTGTCCCGTGTCGATCACCTCGTCATTGCTCATCACCACTCCGTGCTCGATCGCGGTGCGCAACTCGCGCACGTTGCCAGGCCATGAGTAGTCGAGCAGAAGACGCAGTGCGTCGTCGGTGAGCGGTTTGACGGGTCGGCCGTTTTCGGCGGCGAACTCCTGCAGAAAGCCGCCGGCCAGCAGCACGATGTCCTCGCGGCGCGAGCGCAGCGGCGGCATGTCCACCCGCACGACGTTGAGCCGGAAGAACAGGTCCTCGCGAAATTCGCCCTTGTCGACCATTTCCCGCAGGTTGCGATTGGTGGCGGCGATCACCCGCACGTCCACCTTGACCGGTGTGTTCGATCCCACGCGCTCGAGCGTGCGCTCCGACAGCACGCGCAGCAGTTTCACCTGGGTGGTGGCGTCGATCTCGCCGATCTCATCGAGGAACAGCGTGCCGCCGTCGGCCTGCTCGAAACGGCCGATCCGCCGCTGCATCGCTCCGGTGAACGCCCCTTTTTCGTGGCCGAACAACTCGCTCTCCAGGAGTTGCGGCGACAAGGCCGCGCAATGCACCGTGACCCACTTCGCTGCCGGTCGGCCGGAAAGATGATGAATCATGCCGGCCACCACTTCCTTGCCGGTGCCCGACTCGCCCTCGATGAGCACGGTGGCCCGGGTCGGCGCGACTTGCCGCACCAGCTCCGCCACACGGCGGATGCCCGGCGATTTGCCCACGAGTTTGTCGAGCGCATGCGACTCGCGCACCTGCTGGACGAGCTGGCGGTTCTCCACCTCGAGCGTGCGTCCGCGCAGCGCGCGCTTGAGCAGCATCTCGACCTCGTCGAGGTTGAGCGGCTTGGTGACGAAATGCCAGGCCCCGCGCCGCATCGCCTCGACCGCGGTGTCGACCGAGCCATAGGCGGTCATCAGCACGACGATCGGCGGATCCGCGAGCTTGAGAGCGGACTCCAGCAGGTCCATGCCCGACTCGCCGCCGAGCCTCAGGTCGGTGAGCATCAACTGGATCGGCTCGGATTTGAGGATCGCCATCGCTTCCGCTGCGCCGGACGCGGTGTAGACGTCGAAGCCGGTCTCCAGCGCGCGACGCAGTCCTTCACGTGTGGACTTCTCGTCGTCAACGATCAGCAGGGCGGGCGACATTGCGGATGAAGGAAGGGTGGCCGGTGGACGGGATTCAGTTCAGATCGATGACCGGATCGCGGGTGCCGATCAGGCGGACGTGGCGCTCGGTACGCGGCAGGCGGATGACCACCTCCGTGCCTTTCCGCTCACGGCTTTCGATGGAAATCTCGCCGCCGTGCTCGCGGACGATGCGGCGCACGATGAGCAGCCCGAGCCCATTGCCACCTGGTTTGGTGCTTCGATATGGCTCGAAAAGCACGCCCATTTGTTCCGGCGAGATCCCGCTGCCGTTGTCTTCGACCGCCACCACCAGCTCGTAATCGTTGAAGCGGGTGCGCACGGTGATGCGTCCGCCTTCGGACGGCAGTGCCTGATAGGCGTTGCGGATCAGATTGTAGAATGCCTGATGGAACTGGCCGCCATCCACCAGCGCATGCGGCATGCCCTCGGCGAATTCCAGCGCCACGGTGACGCCGCGCGAGCCGAGCTCGGCTTCCATCAGCTTCAAGCTGTCGCGCAGCAGGCCGTGCAAATCGTGGCGCTCGCGCCGTGGAACCGTCGGCCGCACCGCCTGCAGGAACTGCTTGAGAATCGCATCGAGCCTGCGGATCTCGCTACGGGTCGTCGCGACATCGGCCTCGAGTGCCGCGCGGTCGTTCTCCGGCAACTGGCACAGGTGTCGTTCGACCAACTGCATGTGGATGTCGATCGCATTGAGCGGGTTGCCGATCTCGTGGGCGACACCCGCCGCCAGCAGCGTGAGTGCGTTGAGTTTTTCCGATTCGAGGGTTTCCTCGGCCTCGGCGCGCGTGCGCGTGAGATCGCGCACGAGCATCACGTGGCCCGGTGCCTCTTCCCGGCCGCCGCCGCCGCCGATCGGCGCGAGATAGAAATTGAGGAGCCGCTTCTCGGGATACAGCACTTCCAAGTCGCGATGAATGCTGTGCCCGGGGCGCATCAGGGTTTCCCAGTCCAGTCCGCGTGCCTGGGAGGCGAGCGGCATTCCCACCGCCTTGTCCGGATCCAAACCGAAAAACGCCGCGGCCGGGCGGTTGACGAACAAGATCATCCCCTGGGAATCCAGCAGGATCACGCCTTCCTGAAGCGCTTCAAACACGTTCTGCAGGAATCCTTTTTCCTGGATGAGTCTGCCGACGATCTTCTGAACCTCGGCCGGGTCCAGTCGATCGAGCTTTGAGGCCAGCTTTTCCAAAAATCCGGTTTTCACGGCATGCTTGATGTCGGCGGTGATTCCGTGGTTGGGTGGGACATGAAAACGCTCCTGATCGTCTGCTGCACCATGCCGGATGCCGCGGTGGCGCGTCAAATTGGCTCAGTGCTCATCGAAAAGCAACTCGCGGCCTGCGTCAACATCCTTCCCGAAATGGAGTCGATTTACCGTTGGAAAGGAGTCATTGAAACTTCAAAAGAGGTTCAATGCATCATTAAAACAACGACTCATTTGCTGGCGCGGCTCGAGCAAGTGCTTGCAGAACTGCACCCGTATGAGGTTCCGGAAATCCTGACGCTGCGGCCCGAAGCGGTGTCGGCAGCCTACGGACACTGGCTGATTGAATCCCTCGCGGATACCGGTGATTGACTCGATCGCATCTCACGCGCGGCGATGCGATCCGATACCCTTTTTGAGATCCCTGAGGGACCAGAGGGTGGCGTCGGCAGGCAGATCCTGATGGACGCTCCTCAATGCGCTGCGGCCTGCATGTTCCCAAGGCGGGCCCGGTGTCGAGCGGGCTGGTGGACGGCTCTGCGATTCGCGGGTCGCTGGTTCACTCCTGTGGCGATGGATCGGCCGTGTCCAGTCGTTTTTCGAGCGCCTTGACGCGTTCGACGAGCTTTGCCAGGCGGCGGACCTGGGCGTTCATCTTCATTTCTTCGCGGAATGGTTGGGCGGGATAGCCGGAGTAGAACTGTCCGCCCGGCAGGCTGGTGGTGACGCCGGTGCGCGCGGCGAGCACGGCGCGGTCGCCCACCTCGATGTGGCCGGCCATGCCGACCTGGCCCGCCACCGTGACGAAATCGCCGAGACGCGTGCTGCCGGAAATGCCGGTGAGCGCGACGATCAGGCAGTGTTTGCCGATCACGCAGTTGTGGCCGATCTGCACGAGGTTGTCGATCTTGGTGCCTTCGCCGATCACGGTCCGGCCGAATCGCGCGCGGTCGATGGTGGTGTTGGCACCGATTTCGACATCATCGCCGATTTCGACGATGCCGACCTGGTCGATTTTGACGTGGCGTCCGTCGTGCAGTTCGTAGCCGTAGCCGTCGGAGCCGATCACCGCGCCGGGCTGGAGAATCACGCGGTCGCCGAGGATGCAGTGTTCGCGCACGATGGCACCGGCCATGAGATGGCAGTCGCGTCCGATCACTGCATCGGCACCGACGACGCAGTTTGGTCCGATCTCGCTGCCGTCGCCGATGTTCGCACCGGCCATGACGACCGCGCCCGCGTGGACGCGCACCTTCGATGGGTCGAGCTTGGCGGCGGGATCGATCACCGCGGCCGGATGCACGCCGGGTTCGAAGCGGCGTGAAAGGCGCGCGAAGTGGCGCGCGACCACCGAGAACGCGAGGGTCGGGTTGTCCACCGCGACGAGTGCGGTGTCGGCCGGTCCGTCGGTCACGTCGTTCGCGACGAGCACCGCGCCAGCGCGGGTGGCGGCGAACTGCGGCCGGTATCTCTCGTTGCCGAGAAAGCTGATGTCGTCCGGTCCGGCCTGGTCGAGCGCGGCCATGCCGGTGAAGCCGCGCCCGGGACAACCGCGGACAATGCGGCCACTGGTCCAGCTCGCGAGATCGGAGAGCTTGAGTGCCGAAACCAAATCCGGTCTCCTGCGGTCTCGGGTTATTCCGCGGACTTGCCCGGCTCATCCTTGATAAGCGATTCGGGCGGCGCGTCCTTATTGAGGGTCTTGAGCAGGCCGGAGGTGATGTCGGTCGCGTCCTTGGTGTGGAGCAGGAACGGCACCTGTGAAGTGCTCACGCCCGACTTGTCGAAGACATAGTCGTAGTCATCGACCTTGGCCTTCTCTTCGACGAGCTTGCGGATCTCCTCGAGGATGCCCTTCATGCGCTGGACCATCTTCTCGTTGAGCGCCTGGTTGCGGCGCTGGAGGAATTCGCGGCGTTCGCGGTCGAGCGCGATGCCTTCCTGCTGTTGGGTCTGCCAATCCTTGAAGAGCGTTTGCTTCTTCGAATCGGCCAGCGCGGGGTCTTCGAGCTGCTTGCGCAGGTTGTCGAGGTTCTCCTCGAGTTCGCGGATGCGGGTGAGGCGTTCGTTGTTGTCCTTCTGGATCCGGGCGCGCTCGACGTTGATCTGCTTTTGCGCCTCGTTGGTCTTGTAGTACTCCTTGAAGAGTTCCTGCATGTCCACGGTGGCGATGTTGAGTTTGCCTTGCTGCGCGCCGGCGGTGGCGGCGAGAACGGTGGCGAAGGCGGCGGCAAGGAGGCAGCGGATGGGTCTCATGGGAAACGACTGGGGGTTGCGGATTTCGGAAATCCGGAGGCCATCGTGGCGACGATGCCCGGCCGCGTCAACGCTTTCCGGGCGCACCACCACGGAACTTCCGAATGAAATCAGACAAATAAAATATCGGACGATATTTAAAATGTCGGTTTTCCGGTTTCAAATCCTGATCCGTCAGCTTGCCATTCCGCGATGTCGTGGGTAGGGTGTTTCACTGGCCCGGCAGCGGCGGAAGTGTTCCGTCGCCATCGCCGGGCTGTCGATCATTCACCTGTCACCTGATTTCCCGTCATGCCCAAAGTCCGTCTGGCCGGCACGGTTCGCGGCGAGCGTTGCCCGAACCGCGAGATCCGCGCCCGCCTTCTCTACATCCTCTTCAGCCGCGGCTGGGACATCTACAACTCGAACGGCGACCAGCGCATCTCGCTGTCCAACATCGAGCGAAAGATCATCGAGTCCGACGCCTTCGTGTTCACGCCCGGAGCGACCCTCGAAGACCTGTTCAAGGCGGTGTCGATCTTCGTAGGCTATCAGACCTTGGATCGCCATTTGAAATCCAAGCCCACCGTGTTGTTGAACGCCGACCGGTCGTGGGATCCGTTTTTCTCATTGCTCGACCACCTCAACGCGCTGGGCACGGTGCGGCAGGACCACGGCGAGTACCTGTTGCGGGCGGAGTCGCCCGACGAGGCGGTCGAGGTGCTCGACGCCGCGCGCGAGCGTGGCATGCTCGATGCGCGGCACGACGCGGCGGGCGCGGTGCCGGGCGAGTCTTTTGAAAATCCGCCGCCTGCGGGTCATGCGGGCAACGTGTGTGTCTTCTGCTCGGCGACGATCGAAGATCCGGCGTATCTGGCCGACGGCTACCGGTTCGGTCGCGAGCTGGCGCGCGCGGGATTCGGCTGTGTCTCGGGCGCGGGCAGTTCGGGCATCATGGGCGAGGTCGTGCGCGGATCGGTGGATGCGGGCGGCTGGGCCGGCGGATCGAACGTGCCGCACATCATCGAACTCGAGGGATTGCCCGACGGCTTGTCGAGTTTCTGGCTGAGGCCCGACATTTACACGCGCATGGAGGTGATGATCGAGCGTTCCGACGCGTTCGTGATTTTCCCGGGCGGATCGGGCACGGTGCAGGAGATGCTCGCGCTGATGATCTTCAAGCACCAGCGGCACCCGTCGATGTTGAACAAGCCGGTGGTGGTCTACAACCGGGTGGACGCACAGGGCCGGGCGTTCTGGGATCCGCTCATCGCGCTGTTGGGCAACGGCGGCGACGGCGGTGAATTTTCGGTGGTGCGTGAGTTCGACCACATCCTGCCCGAGGTCGTGCGGCAGCTCGAGGCCGCGCGCCTGCTGGCGTGAGGGCTCAAAAGCTCGGGTCATGTCTCGGCAACATCAGAATGGGGCAGACAGGATCCGTGCGACGACCTCGGCAAATCCAAGATCATCTGCGATGCCACCGTGCGTTTTGCCAACCGCTTCATTGGTGAACGGTCCAGCATGGAAGGCATTCAAACTAAGCGTCGGCCGCGTCTGAGCTCCCGAGGCCAAGCGCCGCGAGCAGGGGTGCGACGGGCAGGCCGACCACGTTGTCGTGACTGCCGGAGATGTGTTCGACGATGAGTGCGCCGTGTTCCTGGATCGCGTAGCCGCCGGCCTTGTCGAGCGGGTCGATGCGCGCGAGGTAGTCGTCGATCGCGGCGGCGTCGAGCGCGCGGAACCGCACCTCGGTGAGTTCGTGGAACGTGTGGCGGCGTCCGCCGGGAAACACGACGCAGACGCCGGTGCAGACCTGATGGGTCCTGCCTGAGAGGCGGCGCAGCATCGCGCGCGCGGCATCGAGGTCGGCCGGTTTGCCCAACGGTTCGTCGTCGATGAAGACGAGCGTGTCGGCGCCGATCACCGTGCAGTGCGGTCGGCGCGAGGCGACGGCCTCGGCCTTGAGGCGCGCGTTGAGTTCGCACAATGCGGATGGCGCGATCGAGGCGTCGTGGACTTCCTCGGCGGGTGAGGGATCGACATCGAACGCAAGGCCGGCGGCGGCGAGCAGTTCGCGGCGGCGCGGCGATGACGAGGCGAGCACGAGGTTCATGGCCGGAGCGGGCGGAGGTGTCACGGTCCGGGTTTCGCCGATTGGATGCGGGCGGGCACTTCCTTGATCGGGATGCCCGCGCGGGTGAGGGCCTCCCAGACTTGCAGCAACCGTTCGAGTGGCAGGCTGCGGTCGGCCTCGAGTTCGAGTCGGCGCTCCGGGTTCTGCCTGCGGAATGTGGCGAGGTAGGTGTCGAGCAGTCCCTCAGGCACCGCCAGCGAGTCGAGCGTGACGTTGCCGGTCGCGTCCACCGCGATCACCGAGCGGGTGTCGGCGAGTGATTCTCCGGGAATCTCGCGCACGGTGGGGATCTCGATGCGCAACACCTGCCGCGGTTTCTTGAAGGTGGTCGAGACGATGAAGAAGACCAGCAGGATGAACAGGATGTCGATCATCGGGACGACCGGCACCTCGGCGCGCTTGCGATGAATGCGGTGGAAGCGCATGGCCGTGGGTCAGCGCGTGCCGTGGGCCGCACGGCATGCTTGCGCGAGATCGGCGAGGATCGATTCGAGTCGCGCGGTGAGCACCTCGATGCGGCGAGTGAAGTGGCTGTGGGCGATCACGCAGGGCACGGCGATGGCAAGCCCGGTGATCGTGGTGTGGAGCGCCTCGGCAATGCCGCGGGCGATCGCGATGTGGTCGGCGGTTTCGCCGAGTCCGCGGAAAATCGTGACGAGTCCCGAGGCCGTGCCGAGCAGGCCGAGCAGCGGGGCGACGGTGATGACGGTGTCGAGCACGCCGATGCCGGCGTGGAGTCGCGACGTTTCCTCGCGGGCGGCGGCTTCGACCGCGGCGGTGATTTCGCCGCGCGGCTGGTGGCGGTGGCGCAGCGCGGTGGCGGCGAGGCGGTCGAGCGCGCTGCGGCCGCGCGCGCATTCGGCTTCGGCGCGCTGCAGGTGGTCTTCCCGCGGTTGTTGTGCAAGCGCGGCGAGACGACGTTCGGTTTCGCCGGGGATGACGTGCCGGCTCGCCAGCGACAGGAACTTGTAGGCGATGGCGGCGAGGCCGGCGACCGAGGTGACGGCGAGCGGGATCATGAACCAGCCGCCCTCGGTGAGGAATTCCCACGGGATGCCGGTCGTGGCGGGGCTCTGCAGGATCGGATTCATCGATGGATTAAAAATAGAAGCGGAAGACGAGTTCGAGCGGTTCGTTGCCTTGCTCGCGCCGGAGGGCTGCGGGCATCGGCGGAATCCCGGCGTTGCGGATCGAGTGAAGCGTGAATCCCTTCTGCACCTCGCCGGTCTCCATGTCACCCACGAACTGCACCGAGCGCACGCGGCCGTCGGTGCCGACGAAGAACCGCACCGTGAGGAATCCGGGGGTGATGAAGTCGCGGTGCCGCGCGCAGTTGCGCTGCCACTCGCGCTCGACCGCGCGGCCGATCGCCGCCTGGTAGCGGCCCAGCGCCGTGTCCTCGACATCCAGCGCGCTTTGTCCGCCGCGCGAGATCGACCCGACCAGCGCGGTCCTGCGCTGGTTGCCGCGGAATGCGGGCGTGGTCGCGGGCGATGACGCGGGTGGCGTTGCAGGCGGCGTTGCGGACTCGCCTGTGGTGGTGGTGTCCGGCGCATCCGCGGTCGGTCCGGTGTCGTTGCGCGCGGCTGGCACGTCGATCGTTTCACTGCCCGGCAACGAAGAAGTCTGCTTCGGCGGGGCGCCGGCTGTGCCGTGATCGGCAGCGCGCGCATCGGTGGCCGGAGCCGATGATGGATCGGCCGCGCGCGCATCGCCAAGCCGCTCGTCAAGTGGAGTGTTGGCGGCTTGCTCTTGATCGTCGAGAGGTCCGTCGCGGTATTGGCTCTCGGTGGTTTCGATGTCGGATGTGTCGCGGGGTTGCACGCCTGACTGCGATGGCAGCGGCGGAGCGCCGACCACCGGTGCACGGCTGCTTGCCGCGCGCGTCGCGCGTTCGCCGATGAACCGCGGGTCGGTGGCGGCGGCTTCCGGCACCTCCGCCGATGTGCGGACGAAGCGTTTCGGCGGCGCTTCGGCGGGTGCCGGTTCGATCCACAGCACGGCGGATTCATCGGCAGCTTCTTCGACCTGCGGCACTGACGGAGCGGCGGAGGGTTGTGTTCCGATGGAAAACCCGATGAAGCACCATGCCAGTAGGTTCACGATCAGCGAGAACGCCAGTGCATACCCGCGGAGCCGACTGTCATCGCGCCGCCACGATGGAAGGACGCCCGCGTTCATCGTCACGCGATCAAGATGCCCCGATCCGCTGGTTGCGCAATCCGGGAACGTGTGGCGCCCTTGCTCATGCCCCGCCTTTCCACAGCATGCGAAGACCGAATGCGACCAGCACGCAGCCGAAGAGGCGCGCCAGCGTCTGGTTGCTGAGCGCGCGCATCAGATCCGATCCAAACCATGCGGCGACCGCCGAGGCCGCGCCCACCGCGGCGACGATTTTCCAGTCGATCCACGAGCCCGCACGCGTATGATTCACCGTGGCCGCCAGCGCGGTGACGATGATCACCGCCAGCGACGTCGCCACGGCCTGTTTCTGGTCGAGCCCCATCCACGCGACGAATGCCGGCACCATCACGATGCCGCCGCCGACGCCGCACAGCGCGCCGAGCAGCCCGGCAAGGGCACCTGTCACAAGCGCGGGAATCCACCAGTGCATCGAAAGGCCGGACGGATCTCCGCCCGAACGATCGTTTCCATAATCCGCCGCCGCACGCCAGCCCGGAATTCGATGACGAGATGAAACCGGTGCCGCTGGCCGAGGAAAGTGGCTCAGCCGTCCGAGTGTGTGAAAGCGTCGTCACATGGTGTGACCTAGCAGGGCTTCGTCATCAGCGAAATCACAGCCTGGCAGATCATCGACTCACGAAGCTCCGTGTGGTAGGTGACCGCGTAAATCCATGGCGGAGTGAAGGATACGGACGATCTCCAAGGCCTGATCACCCGAACGGAAGAGGATGAGGTGACGACCCTCGGCTGCGAGGCGGCAACCGGGGAAGAATTCCTTGCGAATTCGGTAGCGGCATGGATCGACACGAAGGGATTCGATGCGCGTCCAGAGCTTGCGAAGATATCGTTCCTCCATTTCCTCGCCTCACTTTTCCAATGTGTAGGCACGGATGGATCGCAGATCCTCCAAAGCGGCCTCGGTGAGGATCAGCTTCACGCCTGGTTTCGGACGAGGTCGATGAAGTGCTGCTCGGAGTTGACCTCGATCGTTTGACCAGCTTCCAACTGGACGAAACCGATCGCCGCCTCGCGTGCGATCCAGCGGTTTTCCTTCTCGTTCTCAAATGATTGGCGCAGAGCCTCACAAACGACTTCGCTGGCATTGTTGTAATCACCAGAGGCGACCTTCGCTTTCACGGCCTCCTCCAACTCCGGGGGCAATGAGATTTGCATGCTCGAAACTTACTGACGTCGATCGTCTTTGTCAAACGGCGGGTTCGATTTGCCCCGCCCGACACCAAGAATTGCAGCAATCCTTCACCAGCTCGAGTCCGTTGCGACCGGGCAGGCTGATGTCGGCGATCACCAGATCCGGCGATGTTTCCTCCGCCAGCTTGAGCGCTTCCTGCACGTCGCCGGCCATGCCGCAGACGCGCAGTCCCTTGTCGCTCTCGATCAGACGCGCGAGACCGTCGCGGTAGATGGGATGGTCGTCGACCAAAACGATCCGTTTCATGCAGGATTCAGGATTCCTTGAAGAGATCGAGGAAGCGGTCCTCGTACTCGGCGAACAGACCGAGGCGGTCGAGTTCCTGTTTCAATTCGTAGGCACGCGAACGGTCGTTGCGGGCGGATTCGAAGAGCTGTTCGACATGATGGCGATCGATGGTGCCGGGCCGCGGTGCTTCGCTGGCTTCCGGCGTGGCCGCTGCCTCGGTCTCATGGCCCGCGGCGGCCTGCTCCATGCGTTCGAGAAACGCCTCGAGCGTGCGCTCGACACTCTGCGCGTGCTCGCGGAGTTCGCGGAAATCCAGCGGCACCGAGGTGAGCCGCGTGAAGGCCCCGAGCACGGCCAGCGACGCCTTGGGAAACGGAATCTGCGAGAACACGTGCGGGATCTCGCCGAGCAGGCAGCCGCCGCGCATGCCCGCCGCCGCCGTACCCAGCAGCACGCCGTTGAGCCCGCTGATCTCGCCCTGCTTCATCAAGTGGATACCGGTCGTGTCGAGGTCGGCCAGGGTTTCCTTGTCGACCGCCGCGCCGAAGACGTGCGACTCGCTCGCCGGGCGCATGCGCGTGGCCATCGCCGCGAAGGTGAACACGCACGACACGCCGAGCGACGACGCGTGCTCGACGAGTTTGCGGCAGAAGTCGCCGCCGCGCACGACCGGCTGCGCCTCGCCGATGAACAACACGAGGTCGTGGTGTTGCCGCGGATCCTGCCAAACGAACAAAAGGCTGCGCGGCAGACGCTTGCGCACGACCAAGCCGTCCTTGATCTCGATGTAGTCGTGTTCGAAATACCCGTTGGCGGGCAACTCGGCCAGCAGGTGCATGCCGAGCTTGGCCATCAGGTAATAGCCGGCGCTGATCGCCACCCCGCCCATGCCCGGCCAGACGGCGATCAACCAAGGATCGTGCAGTGTTTCCGGTTCGCTCATGCGTCGGTGGTGTCGGATCCCGTGTGTCGCGCGCGGCATCACGCGAACCGCTTCTCCATTTCGGCGAGCGGGCAACGCGTGAGGTCAGATCCCACGGTCTGGCCGAGCGTGCTGCGGGTGCGCGGGGCAAGGCATTGCTCGAGCCGTGCGACGATCGATTGTGGCGCGGCGAGGATCCACGGCGGGTGGCCCTCGTGTTCGACGATGTCGTCGATGCAGCCCGCCGTGCGCTTGAGCGCGACGCGCTCGATCTCCTGCTTGAGGTGGTGTTCCTCGCCGTAGGACATCCCGTTTTGGCGGCCGACGCCGTCACCTTGCGGAAAGCGCCCGGCCTGGTCGGTGACCGTCTCCCTCAGTGATGCGACGTGCTGTGCGACGGATTCGGAACTTTGTTCGACGAGGTGCGGTTGTTCGATCGGATCGTCGCCGGGTTCCTTCAACCGGAGAACCCGGACGCGTCCGAGATTGGCGGCGATGATGAGTGTTTCCATGGATTGCGGATGGGGATGGGTGTGGTTGCTGCCGGACAATCGCAGCGTGATGCAGGATCGTCCGGAAATCCCTTCCGCGCATCCGCGGGTCCGCGTCGCGATCGCGTGATTCGTGCCCGCTCACCGACGGGCAGTGTGGTGTGCGTGTGAAACCACAGTGGTTTTGACAGCGGACGAAGACGATTGAGATGGAAAACCGTCCACGCTTCAGGAGAGTGACGAGCTGCATTTCAAGCAAGGCAGAGCGGCATGGGCGCGGTTCCCTTTGCCAAAAGAGTGCTCGCCCGCGAGTGGGTTGGATTTCTCCAACGGGAACTTGGCATTGCGGCATCCGGATTGAGAATGACCGCGTCATGCCCGAGCTGCCTGAAGTCGAGACGACGCGCCGCGGCATCGAGCCGCACGTGCGCGGGATGCGGGTCACCGACGTGATCGTCCGCCGCCGCGACCTGCGCCGCCCTGTGTCGAGCGATCTCGCGTCGATCATCGGCCGCACCGTCACCGGTGTCGGCAGACGATCGAAATACCTGCTGATCGGTATTTCCGACGACAGCACCGTGCTCATTCATCTCGGCATGTCGGGCAGCTTGCGGCTGGTGGATCCGGCGGATCCTTGGAGGCCGCACGATCACGTGGGGATCACGCTGACCAGTGGCAGGCAGTTGCGCTTCCACGATCCGCGGCGCTTTGGGTTGGTGCTCCGCGTCATCGGCGATCCGCAGAAACATCCATTGCTTCAAGGTCTCGGGCCCGAGCCGCTCGGCCGTTCATTCACCGCCGCACGTCTGATGCACGCCTGTGCCGGCCGCAAAGCGGCGATCAAACTCGTCATCATGGATGCGAAGGTCGTCGTCGGGGTCGGCAACATTTACGCCTCCGAGGCGTTGTTCCGCGCGGGCATCCGTCCACAGTCTCCCGCTTGCACGCTCACGCGACCGCGCATCGAGGCACTGGTCGCC